>JAEZJD010000065.1 GCA_023436425.1 Bacteroidota bacterium
TATGCAGCACATTTACAATCGAACACCGCCTGTGTCTATGTTAATTGTATCTATTGAAGGAAACTTCAAAAAAAAAGCAATTGGGCGGACGACGTTTACATGTTCCGATGGCATAATTATTAAAGACGCCATTGAGCACGCAGCCTCCAGAAAAACAAAGCAGGTTCGTGCATATTCAGCAGGCACAAATAGCGAGGGTGAAGTAGTGGCTGAATTTTGGTGTACATGGTCATTCAAGAAAAAGGAGAATAGAAAATGAAAATCGCATTTCACGGAGCGGCACGAACGGTAACGGGCTCAAAGCATGTACTGACATTGAAAAACGGCAATAAGATTTTGCTTGATTGCGGCATGTTCCAAGGTATGGGAAAAGATACAGATACTCTCAACCGTGACTTTGGGTTTGATCCTGCGGAAATAACTGTAATGATTCTTTCGCATGCGCACATCGATCACACCGGACTCATTCCAAAGCTTTGTAAAGAAGGCTTTGGGGGAAAGATATTTTGCACGGATGCAACGAGAGAATTAGCCGCGGTGCTGTTGGAAGATTCTGCGGAAATTCAGGAAAGTGATACAAAGTATCATAACAAGGGTAGCAAAGCCCAGGGCAAACCGCTTTTGCAACCACTCTACACTGTTGAAGATGCGAAAAACTGCATGCGCCAATTTTATGCGCAGCCATACAACCAATGGTTTCCCGTTATTGATGGTGTGGAAGCTATGTTTACAGATGCCGGTCACATCATCGGCAGTGCATGTGTGCATGTTAAGGTGACGGAAAACGCGAAAACTGAACAAATCACTTTCAGCGGCGATGTAGGAAGATACCGGGATGTAATACTGAAGTCGCCGGATGTTTTTCCACAGGCGGATTACATTCTTATGGAATCTACATACGGCAACAGCTTGCATGAAGATATTGTCAGCTCTGTTGACCAACTGCTTTCGTGGATCGAAAAAACCTGCTTACAGAAAAAAGGTAAACTAATTGTTCCGGCATTCAGTTTAGGCCGCACGCAGGAAATTCTTTATGCATTAAATGGACTTGAATTAGAAGGGCGGCTACCGAAACTTGATTACTTTCTTGACAGTCCGCTTAGCATGGAGGTTACTGAGCTCGTCAAAAGATACACTCAGTATTTCAACAGCCGCATTCAAAAGGTTTTATTGTCCGATAGTGATCCTTTTCAGTTCAACGGCCTGCACTACATAAAATCAGTTGAAGAATCCAAAATGCTCAATTACCGGAATGAGCCGTGCGTAATCATCTCTGCCAGTGGCATGGCAGAAGCAGGTCGGGTAAAACATCACATCAGCAACAACATTGAAAACTCCCGCAACTCTATCTTAATGACCGGCTATTGCGAGCCACACTCGCTTGGTGGACGATTGATGGCAGGTGCAAAGGAAGTAGGCATATTTGGTGTGCAGCATGAAGTAAATGCGGAAATCGGAGCGATAAGAAGCATGAGTGCGCACGGCGACTATGAAGATCTTTATCAGTGGCTGGCCTGCCAGGATATTAAACAAGTGAAAAAGCTTTTTTTAGTACACGGCGAGTACGATGTGCAGATGGCTTTTAAAGCAAGGTTGATCAAGAAAGGATTTGCAGATGTGGAAATTCCCGAGCGCCATTTTGAAATTGGTTTATCATAGTTATAAAAAAAGCCTTGCACGTATGCAAAGCTTCTGTACCGCGTACGGGATTCGAACCCGTATCACCACCGTGAAAGGGTGGTGTCCTAACCCTTAGACGAACGCGGCAAACGTCCTTTTTTTCGGGTGGGCAAAGATAGGCTGCACCTGCATGGTCTCCAAAATTTTTTGCAATAATGATTTAGGAAAGTGTTAAGCTATTTCGTGTAAGCAGCAGCGCCAAAAGATGCGACTTTCTTCTGAATTAACGCAACAACCGAGTACAGTTTTTCGATGCGTTTGCTATCTGCCTGTGCAAGAGAAAATGTGACGAGAACAACAATGAATAAAAATATTACCAGGCTTTTTTCGATCAATGTCCTTTTCATAAGTGGAAATCCGCTGCAATATAAAAAACAATTTACTTCACACCGGCACGGTGTTGCTCAAATAATCTATTGTTGTCATCGATGAAATCGAGAATCTGTTTTACTCCTGTTCTTTTTACAGCCGATGTTTGAAACGCAGGCGGCAACTCCTCCCAATTTTCCCTAAGTGCATTTAAAAAACTATTTACGTTAAAGGCCACTTCCCTTTGAGTTGATTTATCCGTTTTGGTAAAAACGAGTGAAAACGGTACTTGCCACTGTCCCAACCTATTAATAAAATCTAAATCAATTTTTTGAGGCTCGTGGCGGCTGTCAATTAAAACAAACAGGTTGATAAGGTTTTCTCTCTTACGAATGTAATTTTCGATCATCTGCTCCCACCGCCGTCGGGACGATTGGGAAACTTTTGCGAAACCATATCCGGGAAGGTCAACAATGTACCAATGTTGTCTATCACCGGACGTGATTGTGAAATGATTAATTAGCTGGGTCTTTCCGGGAGTGCCGGACACCTTCGCCAATTCTTTTTTGCTGGTCAATGCATTGATCAACGACGATTTTCCCACATTGCTTCTGCCGATGAAAGCATATTCCGGTCTGTCCGGCGGAGGACATTTGTCAAACGAAGGACTGCTAATCAAATAAGACGCATCAATTATTTCCATGTTCAACGGCTTATGAACTGTGTGTCGAAAGTATTTTGTTGAAGCGGCTCACATTCGCTTCATCCGCAATCGGCAAATTATAAACCATATTCTGCACCAGCTGATTTGCAAAAAAAGGTGCAAGAGAGGCTCCCTTTGTTCCCATACCATTCAAAATTCCCAAAGATGAATGCACGGGATGAAAACCGACAAAAGGCCGCCGCTCTAAAGTGGCGGGACGAACTGCAGCTTTGTGTTCCAATACTTTGAACGGTTTTTTCAACCATTGATTCAAGTGCGCAGTAGTTTTTTGTAAGAACTGTTCCGAAGGGAGATCATCACTGAACTCCCATTGGTAACTCGAACCAACCCAATATTGATTCGGTTCAGAGATCGGCACCAACGCTGTCCCCTTTTTAAAAATAAAATCGGATGGTAAGGCTTCGGTTTCTATAATCAAACACTCGCCCTTATTTGCCGAAAACGGGAGCAACTTAAACCATCGATTTTGCAGCGAATTAATGCCGTCACAAAAAACAATTTTGTCCGCTGTAAAATTTCTGTAAGCAATTTCCTGCGCAGATACGATGACTTCCGCGGTTTCAAATCGTTCGTTCAATACGGCTCCGGAATCCTGCAAATAGTTTCTCCATAGTCGCAGCAGCGATTGAAAGTTCACTACGTAACAAGGACAGATTTCGCCGCAGCCAAATTCGTAATTGAAAAAAGGATTGAATGAATTTTGATCCGGAAAAGCATGCAGGTAAGTATCGTCTTCAGCTACACGCTCAATAAACGCTTCCCTCATTTGCGGTGATGGGAAAAAATCGATTATACTTTTTGGGGTAATGAGCGACGCCTGCAAAAAATCAGAAAGTTCTGCGTAGGTTGTTTTGGCAAAGGATAAGAGGTCTTCGATCATCCAGGTGGTTACATATCTTCTTCCCGTCACCGGATTGATGATGCCCGCAGAAATAAGTGACGAGCTACTTTCTTTTTCTTCATCAATAATTAGGAAAGTCTTTCCTTCTTTTTTCAGGAACCACGACAACATCGTTCCGCAAATTCCCTGTCCTACTATCAGAACATCTACGTGCATGTTTGCGAAGGTAAATGGCTGCTGTTTAACTTTTGTTTAAGCGACAGCAGCTAAACTAAAGGGGTGCAGCAGCTATCTTATCAACGGCTAAAACATAATACCCGTAAGGGTTTTCATATGTTTCCCTTGAATACACCTAAGCTAATCAGGTACTTAATGAAGACAACGAAGCCCTTCTTTTGCTGAAGGGCTTCACATTTTTCCAGGAATATATCTAACGAAGGATTTCTGCCATTGTTTTACCAATGTCCGCGGGGCTTTGCACAACGTGCACCCCACATTCGGAAAGAATTTTCATTTTAGCGGCAGCGGTATCTTCTGCTCCGCCCACAATTGCTCCGGCGTGTCCCATTCGTCGGCCTGGAGGTGCAGTTTGTCCCGCAATAAAACCAACAACAGGTTTTTTGTTGCCTGTATCTCTTATCCATCTTGCAGCTTCGGCTTCCATTCCACCCCCAATTTCACCTATCATAACGATTGACTCAGTTTCAGGATCGTTCATGAAAAGTTCTACAGCTTCTTTAGTAGTAGTTCCAATAATCGGATCGCCACCAATACCCACCGCTGTGGAAATACCCAGCCCCACTTTCACCACCTGGTCTGCTGCCTCATAAGTAAGCGTTCCTGATTTTGATACAATACCAACTTTACCTTTTTTGAAGACAAACCCCGGCATGATGCCGACTTTACATTCGTCCGCAGTGATCACACCCGGACAATTTGGACCAACAAGTCTGGTGTTTGATGATTTCAGGAAGTTTTTCACTTTCACCATATCCTGAACGGGAATTCCTTCTGTTATACAAACGACAAGTTCAACACCAGCATCGGCAGCTTCCATGACAGCATCAGCTGCGAAAGCCGGCGGAACGAAGATGATTGAAACATTTGCCCCGGTTTCTTTTACGCAGTCGGCCACTGTGTTGAAAACTCTTCTATCAAGATGAAAAGTTCCACCTTTGCCCGGAGTTACTCCACCCACGACATCTGTTCCATATTCGATCATCTGTGAAGCGTGAAATGTACCTTCCGTACCCGTAAAACCCTGCACCAGAACTTTCGAGTTCTTGTTTACCAGAATACTCATATCAAATCCAAATTTTTGGATGGCAAAAGTAATACTTAGAAACAGTAGAGAGGCTGATTTCAAAATAAAAAAGCACCCAATCGGGTGCTTAGCTTATTATCTAAACAGTATCATTCCTGCACTACGAGACGGAAGCCGTTACCATGGATGTTGACGATTTCGATCTTTGGATCATCCTTCAAATACTTTCGCAGTTTGGCAATGTAGACGTCCATGCTTCTGCCGTTGAAATAAGTGTCGCTTCCCCAAATTCTCTTTAGCGCCTGTTCACGCGGCAACAAGTCGTTCAGGTGCTCACATAACATTTTCAGCAGTTCGTTTTCTTTAGGAGAAAGCGTTTGCGTTTTGCCATCGTGTGAAAGTTGCCGCAACTTAGGATTAAAATGATAGGTGGACAGATCGTACTCGCGATTTTCCGCTTCGCGATTCAGTTCTTCATTTCGTTTAAGAATTGCTTTTATTTTATGCAACAAAACCTCGCTGTCAAATGGTTTTGTTATGTAATCATCTGCGCCCAATTTGTATCCCTGAATGATGTCTTCCTTCATGGTTTTAGCACTGAGAAAGAACAGTGGCACGTCAGGATTAATGTCCCTAATCTCTTCTGCAAGCGTGAATCCGTCCATGTTAGGCATCATCACATCGAGCAAACAAAGGTCAAATTGTTCCCGTTGAAAGGCTGCAAGCCCGAGGCGGCCGTCCCTTTCCAGCGTAACATCATAATCGTTTAATTCAAGATAATTCTTCAGTACACTCCCTAAATTCGGATCGTCTTCGCATAATAAAATCTTAGCTTTTTTTCCTTCCATGACTTTCTTTTTAATATCTGTAAAATTAACGCAAATGCCAAAAAAGCTCTCGCTTTGCATTTACATGCAAAAACTTTTCCACCTGAAGTGCAGGAGTAAAAAACGGAGGTAAACAACGAAATGAAACGGATCAATTTTGGTGCACAATACCAGCCTTAACAGCATACATAATTAATCCTGCTAAAGATTTGGAGCCGGTTTTAGTTTTCAGCTTGTCGCGAATGGCTTCTACTGTACGCGGGCTGAGGTCCACCGCCGAGGCAATTTCCCGTGTGCTTTTTTCCTCGCACATTAGTTTTAAAACGGTTTTTTCCTTGTCGCTCAACTGAATGTCGGTATCCGCTTGTGCATCGTTTACTTTCTTCATGCGCAAACCATTCAGCAACGCTTTATTGGTGAGATCATTGAAAAAAAACTCTTGCTCAAAACAAGTTTTGATTGCCTGGTAAATCATTTCTGAATCCGAATCCTTGGTCAGATACGAGTTTGCACCTATTTCCATCATTCTGGAAATCACTGAATGGTCATTATGCATGGACAGCATGATTACTTTTACGTCAGGATACATCTTTTTTATTTCTGGCAACGTTGCCAAACCGTCCATAATAGGCATTTGGATGTCGAGTAGAATGACGTCAGGCTTTATGTGCTTTAACAAGTTCAGAAGCTGCATCCCATTTTCAGCTTCGGCTATCATTTCTATGTCTTTGCGGCTGGAGAGTGAGGTTTTTACGCCTGTGCGAAATAGCGCATGATCGTCTGCTATAGCTACTTTAATCGTGTTTTGGTCAGGATTTTTCATAAGAATGATTGTAGTTCTACGGTGGAATTTGACTGCAAATTCGTAAAAACCTTCCGCATTCGGAAGTGTAGTATTACTGATTTTTGATATTCGGAATTTACGACTGTGGTTGAGACACAGGCAAGTTAGTCTCCTAAGAAAGTTTACGCTACTGTTTTACAGTATATCTCCGACGGCTGCCGTATAAAGAGAACCGTAGAAAAAGAGAAATACTGCTCTTGTACAGCGCTACCTTTAAAACTAGTTTTGCAGCAGAAGTTGATTGAATGCGGTCGCCGAAATATCCGCACGCCTCCAATGTCCTAAATACCGTCCAGTAAGTTTTTTTGGAATCCAATCCTATGAAGTGCAGGCGACTAACTCAATCAACTTTTTTTATTTCCCCTATTCTGTTGGATTATTGATTACTTGTTGAGCAATTTGCTTTTTCAAATTTTTTTCTTCCACACTGCCGGAGCTCTTCACCTCAAAAGCAGGTTGCGGGTAGTGAAGCGGATTATGTAAAATGGTGAACTGATCTCCCAAATACTTTTGAAGTTCTTCATCGTCTACAAAAACAGTATAAATATTAAAGAACTGCACGGGATCGAGGTTTACATCTACTGTTTCAACGCAGTAATCCATTTGATATCCTTTTCCGTTAAAGGGAACTTTTACTGTATTCATAGTTAGTTCTGCTGAAAATATTGTACCGTTTCGATGATAAAACAAATTCACGGCGTAAGAAAATGGCAATGGTTTTGCCCTATGTAAACCAAATTGATAGTCATGAAAGCGCTGATATTTTGTTGCTGCTGTCTCATTTTTTTTTCAGAATCATCGGTAGCTCAAACGAAGAAAAAAAAGACCACTAAGAAGGCTCAGGTCAATAGACAGGCAACAATAAACAAAGCGGTAGATGCTGGCTCGGCAACCGGCACTACAATTACTTTGTTCAGCAGCTCTGCAAATGCCGCTTACGCTCCTAAACCAGGCGCCACATCCCTCCGAATTGCAGACCCAACAATTTTGACGCTAAAAGAAAGAGCAGCTGGCACAAACGTGTCGATCAGTCCTTCGGGCATTGTAGGGATGCCCAAACGTATGTACGGCTTTGCCAACGGAAAACTTTTTCTGCGAAGCAGTGATGCAACAAGCACCGGAAGTACCACAGGCAGCGGTGCTGTGGGCACCGGTTCAGCAGTGGGAACGATAGGAGTAAGCGGAACTGCCATAGGAGTGAATGGAAAAAGTCCGTTTGCTGCCCCGTCGATTTTCGGAATTCCGGGAGGTAAGAAGCCGAACCCAATCGCTGAAGTGAGGAAACAATAATGTGGAGAACTGGTCTTTTTTGCCCCAGATGTCTTTTGCGGGAGGCTGCTTGTAAACGGCCGCGGCTGCTGGCATAATTTTCGATATACGTTTAATACTATAATCAAAAAATTAGTAAGCTCCATTGCCTTCGGGATAGGGGCTTTTACTTTTTTTGGCGGACCGAATGGCACAATTCTCGTTACTGTTGGAGTATGGAAATTCGAAATAGTTCAGGAGTCGGTCAAAGCAACATCGATCTGCAAAAAGGACAGATCCAGAACGCAAGAGATAATGAGAATAGCTCACGTGATGTAATAAATGGCGACAATGAGAAATTTCAGGAACAGGAAGCGCCACTGAAAAATACCGACAATGCCTTCGTACAAGTTAATGAAGACGGCTCGCCATTATTTCCAAACGAAAGGAATCCAGGTGAGTTCGAGGACGAAGGTTCAAGAGGTGAACATCGCTAAACAGTGTCCAATTCTCTGATTTGCTGTTTGTATTCTGCCGGTAATACCAGGGATTTCAATAACCAGTCAAGTTTCAGCAAGCGAGACATTTTATAAACCGGGATGACTGGTGAAAGCAAAGAATTTTTTTTAAACTGCAACATTTTACGTACAGGTTCGGGAACGACAAGTATTTGCCCCTCTTTTAAAAGCTTGAAGCGAACCGCACCGAGATGCTTTTCATATTGTTTGTACAAATCAATTGTGTAGTGCGAACTTGCGAGGTCGCTCCGCAAATGTTCGTACCGCATTACCAGCCATTCGTTATAACTTTTCGGAAGTCCGACTAATTTCATCCGCTTCCCTACGCGATAAAAAACATCGAACACTTCTTCCTTTTCCGCGTCGGTTAGTTTTCTTTCCAGTAATTCGAATGAAGAAATGGAGTAATGAATCAGCATGAACAACACATCCCGGTAGGCCCAATCGGGTATTCGTGCATTGCGTGCTGCTTCAACGGCTGCGTGGATTGAGTTAATGCGATCAATTGCCTGATTCGCTTTTCCTGACTCGGAAAAAACTATCTGCCGGGCGTAGCTGACGGTTGAAAACAATCTTCCCAACGGATCGGCGGGTAACCGACCGGTAAAATATAACCAGTCGACTGCTTTATTTAACGCAAACTCCGCTGCAGATCCTGCAAAAATGAACAGGATAGTATCTCCCTTTCCCCAAATCTGTCGCACTATTGACTCTTTAGCAACAAAGAATTCCATTGTTATTGTTGTATCATTTACATTTCACCATGCGCACGTTCATTCAAAAAGGTCATCGTAAGCCATTCGTAATTCGTTGTACGAATGGTTATCACCCAACTCCTTTGCCTTGATCATTCCTTTTTCATACCAGCTTTTGGCTAATTCTTTTTCATTCACACGAACGAGCAGATCTGCTAAATGGTAGTAGCTGCCAACATAGTTCGCATCTCTGCTCAAAACGTTTTCAAAAAGTCTTCTCGCCTCCTCATCGTTTCCAAGTTTGATGTACTCCAGCGCCAGCGCATGCTGCAGGAAGCTGTCGTCCGGATTTTCTGCGAGCATCTGTATCAATTTATCTATGCGATTCATCACTTCTCCCTTTAGCCGATTGGGCTATATTTGCACGAATTTTAACTGAAGAACAATGAAGATTTTGGTGTGCATAAGCAAGACGCCTGACACCACAGCAAAAGTAGCCTTCACCGATAACAATACGAAGTTTGCGGAAGCTGGTGTGCAATGGATTATCAATCCTTACGACGAATGGTATGCTTTAGTGCGAGCGATTGAATTGAAAGAAAAAGATGCTTCAACTGTTATTCACCTGGTGACAGTGGGCGGTGCTGATGCAGAGCCTATCATCAGAAAAGCTTTAGCTCTCGGCGGTGATGAAGCAATTCGGGTCAATGCCAGTCCTTCCGAGCCATATTTTGTTGCCGCTCAAATTGCTGAGGTAGCAAAATCAGGAGGTTATGACCTGATCTTCACTGGTAAAGAGACAATTGACTACAATGACGGCGTGGTCGGTGGCATGCTTGCTGAATTTCTTGATCTTCCCTATGTTGCTCTTGCAACGAAATTTGAGTTAAGCGGCAACACTGCAACAATTAAACGAGAAATTGAAGGCGGGGAAGAAACTCTTGAAATCCAATTGCCCGTCGTTGTTTCATGTCAGAAGGGAATGGCTGAAGCACGAATACCCAACATGCGGGGAATTATGGCTGCCCGAACAAAACCTTTAAAGGTTGTTGAACCTGCAGCGGTCGAACCGCTGACACAGTTTGTCGAATTCCAGCTGCCTCCTGCAAAGGCTGGCGTTAAACTGATTTCGCCGGACAATGTAGACGAATTGGTGCGGCTGCTGCATGAGGAAGCGAGAGCCATTTAATTTGGTATGGCAATTAGCAAATATGCCATTAGCTGATGAAAATTTTCCAATGGAGTCGTAATTAAATTCTCAAATCAAAACCTGAATCTTTAAACCTGGAACTCTTTTTATGAGTGTTTTAATATTTGTAGATCATCTGGATGGACACATAAAAAAGGCTTCGCATGAAGCATTAACATACGGAGCGAAACTCGCTGAGAAAAGCGGTGACTCCGCAGAAGCAGTGGTGCTTGGAGATGTGAACGAAGACTTAGCTGCTTTAGGCAAACACGGGGTCAAGAAAGTGCATCATGTGCAGCATGAAAATCTAAAACAATTTGATTCGCAGGTGTACGCCAAAGTGATAGCGCAGGTTACTGAACAAACCGGAGCAAAAACAATAGTTTTTTCGAATAACTCCAGCGGAAAATCAATTGCGCCAAGACTTTCCGTTCGGCTAAAAGCTGGAGTTGTCTCCGGCGCTACTTCCCTTCCGGAAACAGACAACGGATTTGTGATTAAGAAGAATGTTTTTTCGGGAAAAGCAGTCGCCAAAGTTGCTATTAATACGGATGTCAAAATCGTTACTCTAAACGTGAACGCATTTACAATCACAGAAAATGAGGGAACTGCAGAAGTAGTTGCTTTTAATGCAACTGTTGATGCGCCCAAGGTGAAAATTGTTGACAGTACAAAAACAAGCGGAAAAGTTTCTTTGACTGAAGCAGATGTTGTAGTAAGCGCAGGACGCGGATTGAAAGGACCTGAAAACTGGGCCATGGTAGAGGAACTTGCAGATACCCTCGGCGCAGCCTTGGCTTGCAGTCGTCCTGTGGCAGATGCACACTGGCGACCTCATAATGAACACGTCGGACAAACAGGAATTGCCATTGCGCCAAACCTTTACATTGCCGTTGGAATCAGTGGTGCCATTCAGCATCTGGCGGGAGTAAATCGAAGCAAAACAATCGTTGTAATTAATAAAGATCCTGAAGCACCATTTTTCAAAGCAGCAGATTACGGCATCGTTGGCGATGCGTTTGAAGTGGTTCCAAAGATGACTGCAGCAGTGAAGAAATTAAAGGGCATTGCTTAATTTTGAAGTTTTCGTCAGCGTAGCAGAATATGAAAAAAATAGAATTGGAAATTGTGGCGCTTTCACACAGTATTACGCAAACTCATTCGTATGCTGTAGTGTTGGGAGAAGTAAATGGATTGAGACGATTACCAATTGTGATTGGCGGTTTTGAGGCACAGGCAATTGCAGTTGCACTTGAAAAAATGCAACCGAGTCGTCCGCTCACGCACGACCTGATGAAAAACTTTATGACTGCTTTTAACATCGACCTTCACGAAGTAATTATTTCCGATCTGCAGGAAGGAATCTTCTTTTCCAAACTCGTTTGCTCTTCAGATAACGACACTATTGAAATTGATTCCCGCACATCAGACGCACTGGCGCTTGCCGTTCGCTTTGGATGTCCTGTTTACACCTACGAACACATCCTTGAAAGTGCCGGTATTTTAATGGAAGATTCCGGGACTGCGACAAAGAAAAAGAGAACGCCAACCGTTACATCGCAGGAGCCGAGCGGCGGCAAAGACGATTTAAAAACGATGTCTCTTGAAGATCTGAATGCCTTGCTGAATGATGTTCTCGAGTCGGAAGATTACATCAGAGCTATCGCCATACGCGACGAAATTAACAGCCGTAAGTCCGGCAAGAAATAGGCTCTCCGTGATTTCTTTTCCTAATGCTAAAATCAACCTAGGGCTTTCCGTTCTCTCCAAAAGATCAGATGGTTTTCATGAATTAGAAACTATTTTTTATCCTATTCGTTTGAAAGATGGGCTGGAGATAATTGGCGGAAATAAAGAGCACAAAGAAGTAGCATTCAGCACCTCCGGAATTGAAATTAATGGCGATAGTTCACAAAACATTTGTTTGAAAGCTTACCAACTTTTAAAAAATGATTTCCCGCGTTTGCCATCAATTCAAATGCATTTACACAAAGCCATTCCTATTGGTGCAGGATTAGGAGGCGGCAGTGCAGATGGTGCGTTTACTTTGCTGCTTTCAAATGAAAAGTTCAATCTGCAGTTATCAGAAGAGCAACTATTACAATATGCGTTGAAGCTCGGTAGTGATTGCGCATTCTTCATCATAAACAAACCATGCCATGCAAAGGGAAGAGGCGAAATTCTGGAACAACTTGAACTTAATCTCGATGACTATAAAATAGTGGTTGTTTATCCGAACATTCACATCAACACGGGCTGGGCATTCTCTCAATTACAAAATTTTACGTCAGCTGATACATTAAAAGAAATCATTGAAAAGCCGGTGCAACAATGGCGTGATCTTTTAAAAAATGATTTTGAGGAAGTTGTCTTTGCGAAGTTTCCCGCGATTAAACAGATCAAAGATCAACTGTATAATGCTGGCGCCATTTACGCTTCGATGTCTGGCAGCGGCTCCACTGTTTACGGACTCTTTTCATCTGCGCCTTCATTAACCGCTTTATCGCAAGAGTATTTTATTAGAACTGTATAGTTGCGCTGCAGAGTGTAGCTTTGCGCCGATGGAAATTTACAAGGAGTTTTCTTTTGATTCCGCACACTTTCTGCCACGGGTACCGGATGGACACAAGTGCAAAAACATGCACGGACACACCTACAAATTCAGAGTTTTTTTAAATGGAACACCCGATCCTCAACTTGGATGGATTATGGATTTCAAACAGCTGAAAGATTGTGTTGCGCCAGTGCTCGAAAAATTAGATCACAAATTGTTGAACGAAGTGGAAGGACTTGAAAACCCAACCGCAGAAAACATCACCGTTTGGATTTGGAACCAAATAAGAGCTTCACTGCCTCAGTTGAGCCGAATTGAGTTATACGAAACACCGACAACAGGCGTAATCTATCACGGAGAATAATCATACTCCAAATTGACGCAGATGATGATCGGTGTGATTGTAAGCTACCTTTCCCCAATCATCTTTGCTGAACTTGCCACCAAGTTTATTTTCTGAAACAAGGTTGTTACTGTTGCAGAATTGTTCCACAGCTTGTTTCAGATTATTCCTTTCTGCTTCGAAATCCGTTGGATCAATTCCATTCGCAACAGTATTCATTTCCTTGTAAGTCTCAGCTTTTCCTGTTGGAGGTTTTATATTTAGAAGAAAAAATTTCATCAGCAACTTTGGCATCGGTGGTTTACGATCAATTGTAGGATCAAGTTTACCAGTTGCAACATCAAAGCCCATTGCCATGTGGCGCATCGCCTGATTAACATTCATTTTTCCCCACTTTGCCTGAGATTCGGGAGAAAGCTTGTCTACCCGGGCAAGTATCTCATTTTTTACTTCGGGATTGAATAAATTCTTCACCACTGCAGGTTTTGGTTAAAATGCATTTACAAAACCTTCATGAGGCAAGTGATAAAAGATCCTCCAGGTCTAAGGCTTCAGTCACCATTTGCAAGTTTCCTTCCGCATCTGTCGGCCACTCTTCTTTTGGTCTGTCCCAATACAGTTCCACTCCATTGCGGTCAGGATCATTCATATACAGTGCCTGCGATACGCCGTGATCAGACGCACCTGTTAAAGGGTATTGCGCATTTATCAACCTTTTCAAAACGTCCGCTAGGTCTTTTCTTGTGGGATATAAAATAGCGAGGTGGTAAAGTCCCGCTGCATGTACGGGAGCCGGTGCCGCATTTTTGCTGTGCCAATTGTTCAATCCGATGTGGTGGTGATAACCTCCGGCCGAAAGGAACACTGCGTTACTGCCGTAATACTGTGTTATCTCGAACCCCAGTAAATCTTTATAAAAGGCAAGCGAACGCTCAATGTCTGCGACCTTCAGGTGAACGTGCCCGATCTTTGTTTCAGCAGGAACTTTGTAACTCATAAATTCTAACTTTGCATTTCAGCTATGAAGTTCTGTAATAATTCGTTTCTAAACCTCAATCTCGATCTCCTCAACCACTGAATTTGAGGGCTGCTTGGTAGTGCACAGTTCCTACGCTTTCTTTTAATTTTCATTTTTTAATTCTTTTGTCATGCAATCAACAGAAACTTTATCGGCGTCTCAACATTATCTAAATCTTGAAGAAAAATATGGTGCTCACAATTACCATCCTCTACCCGTTGTGCTTACGAGAGGCGAAGGTGTGTTTCTGTGGGACATTGATGGCAAAAAATACTTTGATTTTCTCAGCGGATATTCTGCAGTGAACCAAGGACACTGCCATCCCAAAATAGTAGCTGCGCTGGTGCAACAGGCGCAACGGCTAACATTAACCAGTCGCGCATTTCACAGCGATGTTTTTGCCGAGTACACAAAGTTTATTACGCAATTTTTCGGTTACGATCGAGTGCTTCCAATGAATACCGGCGTAGAAGCTGTGGAAACCGCCATCAAGCTTGCACGTCATTGGGGCTATCGAAAAAAGAAAATTGAAAATCACCAGACAAAAATTATTGTTTGCGAAAACAATTTTCATGGCAGAACGACAACCGTTATTTCATTTAGTTCCGACCCTTCGGCAAAAAATGACTTTGGACCATACACACCCGGTTTCATCAACATTCCGTACAACGATATTGACGCGTTACAAAATGCGTTGCAAGACGAAACAGTTGCCGCTTTTCTGGTGGAACCGATACAGGGCGAAGCCGGCGTAAAAGTGCCTGACGATGGGTACTTACGTGCAGCTTACGACATGTGTAAGCAAGCCAATGTTCTTTTTATTGCCGACGAAATTCAAACAGGACTTTCGAGAACCGGAAAGATGCTGGCATGCGATCATGAAAATGTGCGACCCGATGTTTTGGTTCTTGGAAAAGCGCTGAGCGGAGGAATGTTGCCTGTAAGCGCAGTGTTAGCCGACGATGACATTATGCTCACAATACAACCCGGAGAACATGGTTCAACTTACGGGGGCAATCCGCTGGCGTGCAAAGTTGCCATCGCTGCGTTAGAGGTTTTGCGGGAAGAGAATCTCTCTGAAAGAGCGGCGCAACTCGGCGATTATTTCCGAAAACGGCTGAATTCGTTGAACTCACCGCACATAAAATTAATAAGGGGAAAAGGGCTGTTGAATGCCATAGTTATTGATCACTCCGAAGAAGAAGCTGCATGGAAGATGTGCATGGCAATGAAAGATGTGGCTATTGAAACACGGACGGGGCTTTTAGCCAAGCCAACTCACGGCGATAAAATTCGGTTGGCACCGCCACTTGTTATTACCGAGCAGCAAATCGACGAAGGTGTGGAGATCATTAAGCATGGCTTGCTTGCACTGGATAACCTCTAAATCGCAACAACAAAAACAACCGTTTATACAGATTCTTCTCCGTTCACGCAACTATCGTACACCAATTACGAATACAATCGTAGATTGCTGTTCTAAATTCCTTGTTATGAAAAGAAAACCATTTTTACACATTGCAGGTGCTGCGTTGATTTGTCTTTTTCTATTTACAGTTGCTGTTGGTCAGAGTTCAGCGCCCAAGGTGTTGGCTGTCTCAGACACTGTTCCGAAAAGACCGATCCGGGACATTGATCAGAGCATGATTGACATTAACGCAAGTAAAGCAGAAATTGAAAAAGCTTTGAAAGACATTGACTGGGAGAACCTGCAAAAAGAATTGAGGCAAGCAATAGACGCCAGCAAGGTTGACCTCGAGAGGATGAAAGAAGAACTTCGGAATGCAACGAAGGAGTTGGATGCGGCTAAACTCCAAAATTCGCTGAGCAAAGCAGTTAAAGAAATTGATGCAGTGGAAATACATCGTCAGGTGGAAGATGCTGTTGCAAAAATTGATATTGCAAAATTGAATGCTGAGCTAAAAAAAATTCACGAGGTGGATATGAAGAAAATGCAGAATGAAATTAGAAAAATAAAGCCTGAAATAGAAAAGTCATTGAAGGATGCGAAGGCAAATCTTGAAGCTGCAAAAGTAGAAATGGAGAAAGCCAAAAAAGAGTTAGTTGCATACAACACATTTATCAGCAACCTTGCTAAGGATGGATTATTAGACAAGGATGAAGAATACACAATAGAATATAAATCGGGAGAATTGTCTGTTAACGGCAAAAAAGTAAGTTCTGAAACTCAACAGAAGTACAGCAACTTCCTCAAAAACAAAAAAGACTTTGTCATTGAAAAGAGTGACAATGGCTTTCACATAAATAATTAATCCCGCATAGCGGGGTTTTTTATATCCATATTTCCCCTTGCATGTATAATTGACAACCACCTGTCATTAACACGCGATCATCTTTCAATTCGCAATGAAGCTCGCCACCACGCGGTGAAAGTTGCTTGCAAAGCATCTTCGCCTTTCCAATTTTCTCACTCCAGTATGGAACAATATTGCAGTGTGCAGAACCGGTTACAGGATCTTCAGGAATGCCTGCACCCGGATAAAAACATCTTGATACAACATCGGCTGATTTTCCTCTAGCTGTTACAATCACTCCAACAGTATCCAATTCGCTCATCTTCTGAAAGTCAGGTTTGCAGTTTTTCACAGCGTCTTCATCAGCAAGCACTACAAAATAATCTCTCGAGCGAAGCACTTCAACCGATTCAGAAATACCTAAGCTTTCAAAAAGTCCTTCGGGAACTTTGCACGGTTGGGGCATGCGCGACGGAAAGTCCAATGTGTACTGATCATCTTGTGCGAAAGCTCGCAACGGTCCTGCTTTTTCGGTGGTAAAATTTATTTGAGAAATGTCGTTTCGAACAAAGTTCTTTATCACAAAAGCGGAGGCAAGTGTGGCGTGTCCACAAAGATCTATTTCATATTCAGGAGTAAACCAGCGCAGGTGAAAGGAATCTTTCCCGACGAAAAAAGCAGTTTCGCTCAAATTGTTTTCCATTGCAATTTTCTGCATCACATCGTCGGGCAGCCATTCCTTTAACGGCACAACCGCAGCGGGATTTCCTTCAAACACTTTCGATGCAAAAGCATCAACCTGGTAGATTTTAAGATCCATAAATGCAGGATTGTAAAAGTTCAAGAAGACTGACGGTGCACGTTAGAGAAAGAAACAAATCGTGTTTGTGTAAAATCTTGAAAGCAAACATTCTTTAGAATTATTCATTCATCATTTCTTTTATTACCGATTCGATTTGTTCAGCATTTGGTTTGCTGAAATAATCTCCATCGCTGCCATAAGCAGGACGGTGTGCCTCTGCGGTGATTGTTCGGGGTGCAACGTCGAGCCAGCGATAGCCACCTTGCTCTTCCATCACTTTGTTGAACATAAAGGCACTCGCACCACCGGGAACATCTTCATCAACAAAAACAATCCTGTTTGTTTTTTTCAGCGAATCCAGTATGCGATGCTCAATATCGAACGGCAACAATGTTTGTACGTCAATGACCTCGCAACTAATTCCAGACGCTTCTAACATTTTTACAGCATCCAGCACAAGGCGCAAAGTTGAACCGTACGTCACAATGGTAATATCGCTGCCTTCTTTTACAATTTCAGGAAGGCCGAGCGGCACGGTGTATTCTATCAGGTTACTGATTAGTTTTTCTTTCAGACGGTAGCCGTTGAGACACTCAATTACAATTCCAGGATCGTTGCTCTGCAGTAGCGAGTTATACATACCAACAGCCTGCGTCATGTTGCGTGGGACACACACATACATTCCACGCAAAGCATTGATCACAACTCCCATCGGCGAGCCGCTGTGCCAAATTCCCTCCAGCCTATGTCCGCGGGTGCGAACAATTATGGGACAGCTTTGCTGGCCACTTGTGCGGTAATGCAAAGAAGCGACATCGTCACTCAGCGGCTGTAAACCATAGAGCAAATAGTCCAGGTACTGTATTTCTGCAATTGGTCGCAATCCGCGTAGAGCCAACCCAATTCCTTCGCCCATTATTGTCAGCTCTCTAATACCCGTGTCAAAAATCCTGTCTGTGCCATACTTCGCCTGCAACCCTGAAAAGCCCTGGTTCACATCACCAATGTAGCCGAGATCTTCGCCAAAGGCGATAACTTTTGGATTGCTGCCAAACAGTTCATCAAAGTATCTGTTGAGAACTTCGAAGCCATTGACCGTTGGTGCGTCTGTGGCATATTTTGCTTCCACCGCTTGCACCTTTAGGGCACTCTTAGAAGTTTCATTGTATAAATGTGAATTGAACAGCTGCTTATTTTCATTTAGCAGCTCGCTATAAAACTTCTCCAGCGCAAATGCAGCCTCAGTGTTCGCCGTGGCAGTCAATGCATGGTTAATCATCCTTAACACGTCTCTTCGCAGCGGTTCTCTAATTGATGCCAGTTCTTCTGATAAAGCTGTCAATTGTTGTGGGTGCGAATGTTTACCTGCGGCATCATTGATCAATTCTACTGCGCGGCTCACTTGCTGCCGTATTGGGGCGAGGTAATTGTTCCATGCTCGTTCCTTCCCCTGTCTCACGTGCTGCTTCGCATCCATTTCCAGATGGTTCAATTCTTCTTCAGTCGCCAAGGCGTTGGCAATGAGCCACTCACGCATCTTTTTCATTGCGTCCCAGTCTTTTTCCCACTGTAGCCGGTCAGCAGTTTTATAGCGCTCGTGACTTCCTGAGGTGGAATGCCCTTGCTGCTGCGTCAATTCCTCAATATGAAACAAAACCGGCACATGCGTTTCTCTCGTTACACGAATACCCTCCTCAAACACTTCGCACATGCTGGCGTAATCCCAACCCTTTACTTTGTATATATTAATGCCGTTGCTCTCTCCCTCCTTTTGCATTCCGCTCAAAGCTTCTGAAATGGAGCCTTTTGTCGTTTGATACTTTTTCGGAACGGATATTCCGTAGCCATCATCGTAGACAAAAACAGCCAGAGGCACCTGCAAAACACCTGCTGCATTTATCGTTTCCCAAAAATGCCCTTCGGAAGTGGATGCATCACCGATTGTGCAAAAGCAAACTTCATTGCCGTTATTTGATAGCGAAGTGAAGGCTGCGAGTTCAGGAATATTTCTAAAGCATTTAGATGCAAAAGCTAATCCCAAACCGCGAGGCATTTGCCCGGCGGTGGGAGCAATATCGGCTGTAATGTTTTTGCGGTTGATTAGATCCAACCATTCGCCATCGGCATTCACGAATGGTGTGGAGAAATGTGCGTTCATCTGACGACCCGCGCTGAACGGATCGTGAGTTACATCCGGGTCGGCATAGAGTTGTGCAAAGAACTGATCAACAGTGGCAAGGCCGCTGGCGAACATGAAAGTTTGATCGCGGTAATAGCCCGCCCTGAAATCGCCCGGTTGAAAAAACTTAGCCATAGCAACTTGCGCCACTTCTTTACCATCGCCAAAAATGCCAAACTTTGCTTTCCCGGTTAGCACTTCCTTACGGCCAAGCAAACTGGTTTCCCGGCTGATACACACCCATTTGTAGTCCTGCAACACCTCAGTGCGGAAGTTGTCAAATGACAAATTTTCCAGCGACTGTCCCGCTTCAAATGAACTTTCCATGCGACAAATTTAGTCTTTAGAGCTTCACCGTTAAAAAAAGGCAAATTGTAACGGGCACTATGCTTTCTCTCTGATTTGGTGTATTTTTGAAATCCCCCGGCATGAGAACAATATTCTTCCTAAACATCTTTATTTTATGTGTTTCGGCGTCGTTTGCCCAAAGCAATAGCGCTGAAAAAATTTCGCCCCTTATAATAAAGGAAGCGGAGCATGATTTTGGGAAAATTCCGCAGGGGAAGCCGGTTTACTACTTTTTTGAGATTGTGAACAATGGGTCTACACCTTTGAAACTGGACAATGTGCAGGCTACATGCGGTTGCACCACCCCCGAGTGGAACAAGGAACCAATTGCCGCTGGCAGTTCGGACAAAATAAAAGTGGGTTACAATGCGGCAACCGATGGTCCCTTTGAAAAATTTATTACGGTCACATACAACCAAAGGGAGACAAAACAAATCAAGATAAAGGGAATTGTGTGGAAAGCACCAACTGGTTCTGCTCCGGCAAATTCTTCTGTACAATTTTTAAAAAACCAAATACAGTAAAAATGAAACAAATCTTCTTTTTAGCCGTAGCCTTCCTTGCTGGCTTCAGCGTAATGGCTCAACAAAAAACTGATCAACTGATCAAACTAAATTCCGACTCTTACAACTTTGGCAAAATTAAACAAGGTGTTCCGGTGACTACTTATTTTGAAGTGAAAAACATCAGCAATCAGCCTATCGTTATCGAGAGTGCTACAGCTGGATGCGGTTGCACCACACCTGAGTGGAGCAAAGAACCGATAGCGCCTGGTGCTACTTCTAAAATTAAGGTTGGTTACAATGCTGCTGCTTTGAACCATTTCGATAAAACTGTTACCATTAAACTGGCTGGTGTGCCTGATGCCAAGATGGTTACGATCTCCGGGGATGTGCTGGACGTTGCTGCTTACGATGAATATGCAAAATCTGACGAGTACAAAAAGAGCCTGAAAGCGACAACTGCTGCTAACACAGGAACTGCTGTTGCTCCCACAAATGCAAAAACTACAGTAAAAGAAAAACAAAAAGATTCCAAAGAAAAAACGAAAGTGAAAACTTCTAACTAATACAACTAGTTTTCTAAAAAAGAAAGTCCCGCCACCTGGCGGGATTTTTTTATAAGTCCAATGAATTAAATCCATCCCTCGATTGCGATTCTTCAATTCTCCTCAACTTAAGATTAGTAACAGGCGCCACGATCAATGGGAATTTTTCTATCTGCACCGTACTTGCATCCAACCCAAAGCCACGTTCTTCTGAAAGGCTTATCTCCTTCAGCCAGAAATGAAACTTCATAATCAAACGTTCCCAGAATGGCAGCTCATTATCCTGGCT
>JAEZJD010000092.1 GCA_023436425.1 Bacteroidota bacterium
CCTTTACCTTTGCAGCCCGAAAATTATAAACCAATCAATAACAGACGCTGAGTTCCTGATCCAGCACTTGTCCAATGAAGTACGAAAACGAAATACAAAAAAGAAGAACGTTTGCTATCATCTCTCACCCGGATGCGGGGAAAACCACACTGACTGAAAAGTTTCTTCTGTTTGGCGGAGCGATTCAGGTTGCAGGTGCCGTAAAAAGCAATAAGATAAAAAAAGCCGCAACTTCTGATTTCATGGAAATTGAAAGGCAGAGAGGAATCTCTGTAGCAACTTCCGTGATGAGCTTTGAATACGCCAACACGTTAATTAATCTGTTAGATACTCCGGGTCACAAGGATTTTGCTGAAGACACTTATCGGACATTAACTGCGGTTGATAGTGTAATTCTGGTGGTAGATAGTGTGAACGGGGTAGAAGAGCAAACACGGCGCCTGATGGAAGTTTGCCGCATGCGTAAAACTCCGGTGATTGTTTTCATTAACAAATTGGATCGTGATGGAAAAAACAGATTCGATCTGCTCGAGGAAATCGAGAAGGAGCTTTCTATTTCGCTGCACCCTATGACGTGGCCGATAAATCAGGGTAAAGATTTCAAGGGAGTTTATGATCTGCACAATAAAAGCTTGCGTCTTTTTACACCAAACACAAAAGCTTCCGATAGCGATACGATCTCTATTTCTGAGCTGTCCTCAACCATTCTTGATGAAAGACTTGGTGATCGCGACGCGGCAACCCTGCGTGAAGATGTTGAATTGCTTCAGGGCGTTTACGGCGATCTTGATCCGGCATCGTATTTATCAGCAGATGTAGCGCCCGTGTTTTTTGGAAGTGCGATTAACAACTTCGGCGTGAAAGAAATGCTCGATACTTTCATTCGAATAGCTCCTCCGCCGCTTGATCGCGAAACGAACAAAAGAACAGTGTCTGTTGATGAGGGAAAATTCAGCGGGTTTATTTTTAAAATTCATGCGAACCTCGATCCAAAACACAGGGACAGAATTGCGTTTCTGCGGGTTTGTTCCGGCAAGTTTGAGCGTAACAAATACTTTCATCACGTCCGGCTGGATAAAGACCTTCGATTCAGCAATCCTTATTCATTTCTTGCCAGGGAAAAAAGCATTGTCGATGATGCCTATCCAGGCGATGTAGTTGGTCTTTTTGATACCGGAAATTTTAAAATTGGAGATACGCTGACGGAAGGAGAAGAATTTTATTTTACCGGCATTCCTACTTTTTCTCCGGAAATTTTCAAAGAGGTTGTGAATAAAGACCCGATGAAAACAAAGCAACTGGAAAAAGGTTTGATGCAGCTTACTGATGAAGGTGTTGCGCAATTATTCACACAGTTTGGAGGAAATAAAAAAATAATCGGTTGTGTTGGGGAATTGCAGTTCGAAGTAATACAATACCGCTTATTGCACGAGTATGGCGCTTCTGTGCAGTTTAATTCCCTGCCATTTTACAAAGCATGTTGGATAACCAGTTCGGATGAAAAAAAGCTGCAGGATTTTACCCGGTTCAAACATGCGAATATTGCTGAAGACAAAGACGGGCACCTGGTTTACCTGGCACAAAGCGAATGGTTTTTGAACACGGAACGAACCAACAACCCCGATATAGAGTTTCACTTTACAAGTGAAGTGCACAAGTAAACTTTATTGTGCTTTGCTGAGTATCGCTACGCCGAATTTCTTCCCGCATTAATAATTCCAAAAGAAGAACGAACAATGAGCAACTCCAAAATGTGTTTTGCGTCGTCGTTCATTTCTTTTTTGTTCCGCAGTTCTGTCAATGCATATTGCTGTATCGTGGTAAGGGGCAATACGATTTTCTCCCGCATATCCACCGACAGCTGGTCTACGGGATAGTCTTGCATTAGCTCAGTGTTGTCCGATAATTGAAGAATGTACTTCAATGTCAAATCAAATTCATCTTTGATGTTATTCCATATTTTTCCATAAACCGGATCGTCCGCTAAAAAGGAGGTGAGCGGAAAAAAAGACTTCTTCATTGCCATTTCACAATTGTCAATCAGTGTACGGAAATATTGAGATTGTTTATATAACTGTTTGACTTCCCGAAATCTCCCATTCTTATCGAAATACTGCAGCGCTGTGCCCACACCATAGTAACCCGGCACGTTCTGCTTTAATTGACTCCAGGATCCAACAAATGGAATGGCCCTCAAATCATTCAATGTAATTTGTGATGTACTTCCTCTTTTCGTCGGGCGACTGCTAATGTTTGTTTCGCTGTAATAGTTGAGTGGGCTAACGTGCTGCAAATAGGAAAGAAATTGTGGATCGTTTTTAAGCTGCAAGTATGCTTCATAACTCACATTCGCCAATTCGCTTACAAGGCTGTGCTGATCTTTGTTTAAACCTGATTGTTTTCCCGGAAATAAATCGTTCGTAATTCCTGCGTTGAGCATTTGTTCGATGTTGTATTGCGCCGCATCAACAGTGCCGAAGTTAGAACTCACCGTTTGCCCCTGAATGGTCAGGTGAATTTCTTTAGTGGAGATTGTATTTCCAATGGAAGCATAAAATTTGTGCGTTTTACCGCCACCCCGAGCCGGTGGTCCGCCGCGGCCATCAAAGAAAATTACCTCCACTCCATGTTCTTTCGATACGCGGGTGAGCTCTTCCTTTGCCCGGTGAATGCTCCAGTTAGCCATAAAGTATCCGCCATCTTTGGTACCGTCGGAAAATCCCACCATAATTATTTGCCTATTGTTCCTTCGTTGCAAATGAGCACTGTAAAGGTTGTGTTCATACAACTGCTTCATTACTTCCGGCGCACGTTTCAGGTCATCGATTGTCTCAAACAGTGGCACAATGTCAATTGCAAGTTCCGCGGGAGACCAGCCGCTTAGTAAAAACAATCCATACACCTCCATCATGTTTCGCACACTACCGCAATGACTAATTATGTACCGGTGGCATCCCTGTTCGCCATTTAGCTTTTGAATAGTTCTGACGGCTGCGCATGATTGTAAGGTGTCCTTTACTATTCCATCATACAGCTCAACGTTTGCTTTCGTTTTGATATTTGACAGTATTGATGTTTTCTCGTCATCGCTTAATTGCGCATAATTGTTAGGAAGAATGTTTTCGGTTTCTGCAATTGTTTGTAACACGAGGTTGTGTATCGAGCTGTCCTGCCGCAAATCAAGTGTGGCGAAATGCAGACCGAAAATTTGCACTTTGTAAATAAGGCTGTCAAGCAAATGCAGGAATAAACCGTTATGCTCGCCAACTATAATTTCGCGAATTTTTATAAGCGCATCCAGCACTTCCTGCTTTGTCAAGTCTGTTCTGCTTCCCGGAACAAAAACGTTGTTATACAGTTTAGATTCTAAGTCTGAAAGAATCGGATCAATTCCTTTGAACGTGAGTCTTCGCTTTACTTTGCGCACATCGAGGTAGTAATTTTTGATAATACCTGACCGTAACGCGTCCGCAACTTTTAAAGTGGTTTCAGTAGATACATTTGGATTTCCGTCCCGATCGCCGCCAGGCCAAAATCCCATTTTCACTATGGGATTTTCATTAAGATCAATATCCGGATAATTGCTTTTTAGCTCAGTTACAATCCGTCCGGCTGCCTGATAAAAAACATTTTCCATGTACCATACAAGGCTCATTGCTTCGTCGTACGGCGTAGGTTTTTGTTTTTTCAACAACGGGGTTTTTCCAAGTTGTTCCAAATAGGATTTGATGCGGCTTACATTATTTTCTCTCGCTGCCCGCGCAAGATCAGTGATGATGCCCAAAACAGAACCGGGATAAAATTGTGTGGGATGCGCAGTGAGCACCAGTGCCACCGCAAAGTCGTTTAGTTTTCGCGATAGCTGTTCTGCTACATGCTCCTGAGCAACCTTGCCCTGCAGGTGTTTTAGGGTGCCCATTCCCGTTACATCATGTGTTTCCGTGAATGCAGCATCTTCCAGCGCATCAAAGAGTACTACTTGCCGCTCCACGTATTGAATAAAGCGAAACAACAGATCGTGGCGTTCTTTATCGCTTTTGGAGGTTGTAAACCGTTCAAAAAACGTATTTACGATTTCGGTGGGACTTTGCCCCTTAGTGTATCCTTCTTCGCAGTGATCTAAAAACATCTGCAGCAAGATGTTTGTCTTTTCTATCCGGGAGAATGGGAGAGAGGTGAACAGGCTATTGTAAAGCTGAAATTTTAACCCAACGAAATTCTTGAAATTGTCCAGAGATTGTTGCGCCATAAAAGAAAAATCTTTCGGTTGCAACAAAGTTGGGTAAATTATTTTGACGGCTGCTCACTCATACATTGAACCGGAAATGCATTACATCCCCGTCTTTCACCACATATTCCTTTCCCTCGATGCGTAACCGACCGGCATCGCGGGCCGCAGCTTCTGAGCCGTATTTTACGAAATCATCATAACCGATAACTTCGGCTTTAATAAATCCTTTTTCAAAATCTGTGTGAATGACACCTGCAGCCTGCGGCGCTTTCCAGCCTTCGTGAATAGTCCAGGCACGAACTTCCTGCACGCCCGCAGTGAAATAGGTGAGCAGGTTAAGCAGTTTGTATGCGGAGTTGATCAAACGATTAAGCGCCGGTTCTTTCATTCCATATTCCTGCATGAACATTTCCTGATCATCATGATTTTCCATTTCAGCTATTTGTGCTTCGATGTTGTTGTTCATAATGATGATTTGGGCACCTTCCTTGTCGGCTGCTTCCTTCAGCGCTTCTGAATACTTGTTCCCGGTATGCATAGATGCTTCGTCAACGTTTGCTACGTACAACACAGGTTTTGATGTGAGCAAAAACAAATCTGCTATAGCTGCAACGTCTGCATCGTTTAGATTTAATTCCCTGATATTTTTTCCCTGTTCCAAATGCTGCTTACAGTTCTGGAGCACCTCCAGTTCTGCCTTTGCTTTTGGGTCAGTTTTCGCCATTTTCTCGGTGCGACTTAATTTTTTTTCTACACTTTCCAAATCTTTCAATTGAAGCTCCGTGTCAATGATTTCTTTGTCGCTGATTGGGTTTATGGCGCCTTCTTCACGCAATACATTTTCATCCTCAAAACAGCGGATAACATGAATGATGGCATCTACCTCGCGAATATTACCTAAAAATTTATTTCCTAGTCCTTCGCCTTTGCTTGCGCCTTTCACCAAACCTGCGATGTCCACAATTTCAATTTGTGTGGGCACTATGCGATTCGGGTGAACCAGCTCCGCGAGCCTATTCAACCTTTCGTCCGGAACATCGACCAATCCTACATTTGGATCGATGGTGCAGAAACGATAATTACTCGCCTGTGCCTTTGCGCTGCTGCTCACAGCGTTGAACAACGTTGATTTACCCACGTTTGGAAGACCTACTATACCTGCTTGAAGAGCCATTCTCAGTTTGACGTTTAAAGTTTAAAGTTGGTAGTTGCAGCATTGGCGCAACTACCTTTCAATTTTTTATTTGGGCGGCAAAGATAGTAAGCGGCTTCACTTGCAATAAACCTTTAACTTCAAACTATAACTTCAAACTCCAACTTCCGTATGGCGTTAAGCAGAATTTGGGCAGCATTCATCATCGTAGCAGTGCTTGTGGCGTTCGTGAGAATTGTCGCCACAGACAATAAGGTGCTTTTCTCAGAAATGGTAACAGGCAAAGCCGGTGATACAGTAAAAGTGAGCAAAGCCGACACCACAATATTCTCCCCGGAAAAATTAAGGATGCTCGATTCGGCAAAAACGCTAAAAGAAGGCGGCAAAATGGTTATGCGATCTTCGGACGGACGACTTCAATATTTTGAAGTACAGGGTGCAGATGGAATAGTAGAAACGTGTAAAAGCGCCGTGAACATCGCCATCGGATTTATTGGTATTATGGCTTTGTTTATGGGATTTATGAGTATCGCAGAAAAAGCCGGCGGCATCAGAATTTTGTCAAAAATAATTGGTCCCTTCTTTTCCAAATTATTTCCCGAGTTGCCGAGAAATCATCCTGCGTACGGACATATGATGATGAATTTTTCTGCAAACCTGATGGGACTTGACAATGCTGCTACTCCATTTGGCTTGAAAGCAATGCAAAGCCTGCAGGAGATCAATCCATCGCAGGATAGAGCTTCCAATCCACAGATCATGTTTTTGTGCTTGCATGCATCAGGTCTTACCCTCATTCCTGTTAGCATCATTGCAGCGCGGGCTGCACTGAAAGCAGAGAACCCTACAGACATTTTCATCCCATGCATGATTGCCACTTTTGTAGCGACCATTGCAGCAATGTTTATTGTTTCATTTAAACAGAAGATCAACATTTTTCAACCTGTGATCATTGCATGGATTGGCGGGATCTCGGCAGTTATTGCCTTGTTGGTTATTTATCTCACTCGCTTAAGAGCGGAAGATGTTCAGTCGTTCTCGGGGCTTTGGAGTAACGCGATTATTCTTGGAATTTTTTTCCTGATTGTGCTGGGAGGATTATACAAAAAGATCAACATATTTGATGCATTCATAGAAGGCGCAAAGGGCGGCTTCGAAATAGCTGTTCGGATCATTCCGTACTTAGTTGGTATGCTCGTTGCCATAAGTCTGCTGCGCACTAGTGGCACGTTCGATTCTGTTATTTCAGGAATGAAAACCTTGTTTGCCGCGTTGGGTACCGACACACGTTTTGTTGAAGGTTTGCCAACAGCACTTATTAAGCCATTGAGCGGAGGCGGCGCAAGAGGCATGATGATCGATACCATGAAAGCACATGGCGCCGATTCATTCGCCGGAAGATTGGCGTGCATTTTACAGGGTTCTTCGGACACCACGTTCTATGTTATTGCTGTTTACTTCGGCGCAGTTTCCATCAGAGATACACGCTACGCTGTTGGTGCTATGCTGTTAGCTGATCTTGTAGGCATCATCACCTCTATCTTGCTTTGCTACATGTTTTTCGGTGCAAGTGCATAAAAAAAGCTGCCTGATTAAGGCAGCTCTTAAGAAGAAATCTTCTATTTAATTCTCTTACTTTAAGTAGTTGTAATACTCAGCATCTGTTGCGGTATCCCACCAAACAGGAATACTCCACACGGTAGGATCAGCTGCATGTGCATTAATTGCAAGTGCATTATTCAGATTGTAATTCAATTCGAGTGTTGTTGGCAATCTCCATCTGCGCTGCCAGTATCTTGGATCAGTTTTACTGCCACCAATGTAGATATCCTGACCGGCGAACAATGGACCTCTGTCGTAGCCCGGATAAACTACACCGTAGTTGCCAACATTACCTGCACTGAAATTGAATCTACGCATGTCGTTCCAATTTTCGATGCTGCAGCCCATTGCAATCCACTTTTGTAACATGATGTCGGACATTGTGAGGTTGCCTGCACCTTGTGCTACTGCGCTACTTGAAAGATATGCGTTGATGGCAGCTTGATCCATCGGCTCCAGATCCGGAATAGTGATGCCTGCTGCGCTCTTGTTGTAGCCGGAGGCTTTCCATTGTGTAAGCTTCGACTGCATATAATCAAGATGTGCCTGAATTGCTGCTCTGTAGGCGGTGTAAGCGTTAGCCGGGTCGTTTTTTCTCATGTATACTTCAGCTTTGATGAAGTTCATTTCATGAAATGTCAATATTTCCTGATCAGAAATTGGACGAACCTGGAATGATCCTGTGCCGCCAATAGCGCCGGCATTGTATGCAGCTTGGGATTGATACCAATTGAGATCTGTTGCCGGTTGACCCACAGTCGTCGTAGCAAGCGAGTTGCTTCGGAGATTGACATACACTGTATCTCCTGCAAACAAATAATTGGTGCTGTTGACGAACATTGCACCCGGCTTATAAGTCACCGTAACGTCGTTACCACTTACAGTATGAGTACGTCCCGCCTGTACTTGGGCCGCAATGAAGTTTGCCCGATCTGTGGCGTCTGCAATGGTATATTTGATAGTAGTAATAGCAGCTGCATAACTTGCCAACTGAATAGACGTAGCACCACCTTTCATTAAACGGTTTTGCACACTAAGCGGTGCCGTTTGACTTTGCGGATTATAAGAATCAACTCCGATGGAGCGGTTCCACGTATAAGAAATGACTTTTCCGCTGGGATCAAGTTGAATATTAGACATGATAGCAGGTACAATTTTGCTCATCCGAGGGTCAACAACACCAGAATTCCTCATGTTAGTTAACAGATTGTAGTGGTATTGAGAAATACGCTGATTACTACCATATGCCGCATAGTCCCAGTTGCCGTTTGTTGAAACAGGATCGCCTAACAAATAGTCTGTTACGGTGCTGTTGTTATAGCATGGCTGCACTATGTTGTCGGCATTCGACTGAGGACCTTTTGAAAGAAAATACAAAACAGAATCTGCGTTGAACAGATCCGTTTTCTTCGATAGTTTTAGCATGTACCGGGCTTTCAGTCCATAACATAATTTGATCCACTTGTTCACGTCACCATTGTTCCACATGTCTCCTGCAGAAAATGCAGGAGCGTTACTTTCCTGTGTCTTGCTAAACAAATTAATTGCCTCGTTTAGCTTGGCAATACAGCCATAGTAAATGGTTTTGCCGTCATCAAAGCCGGGACTTGGATTGCCTGTGAGTGCCTGCGTATACGGCATTTCGCCATAGATATCAAGCATTTCCATGAAGCCCAGCGCATGAAATACGTCTGCGGCTGCCATGTAAGAGTAGGCGCCTTGTTTTTCGGCAGAATTATACAAGTCGTTCAGATTAGATGCTACCTCTACGAAGAACGTTTGGTAGGGCGTCGTGTTGCCGGTGTGTGCTGTCCACGTGGTACTTAATGCATTTCCAGTACCTGCGTTGCTATAATAAACGCCAGCCGCAGCTGCAGTGCGAAAATTGCTAACGCCTGCCGTATATGTGTAAAAGTGTTGAATCCATGGAAGACGGTTTTGAATGAGCACAGTGGCATTGTTCGGATTGTCCGGATCAGTGTTCACGTCCAACCACTTTTTACAGGAAGCCGAACCTAAAACCAATGCACAACCCAAAATGATGTATTTAGCTTTTTTCATAATTTAAACAATTTGTGGTTAAAACGTAAGATTTAATCCAAAAGTGATTGTTGATACTGCAGGTACTCCCAGGTAATCGATACCTGTTGAACCGGAACCACCCGTGCCACCTGCCGCACTTACTTCAGGATCCATTCCTTTATAATTTGTCCACGTCAATAAGTTTGTTCCCGTTGCTGTTGCAGATATGCCCTTGAATATTGATTGATTTCTTAGAACACCGGTGAAATCGTACGTTAAAGAAAGCGAACGTAGTTTAACCCAATTTACATCTGTTACAAAATTCGATGCATTGGCTGCGTAGTTTGACCAGTATTGTTGAATCATGTACGTTCCCGGGTAAGTTTTTCCATTAATTGTATACGTGCCATTTGCATCGTATGTCTGGCTGAATGCAGCTCCTGTTTGACTGTTAACACCGTTAACCGTTACGGATTGACGATCGTTCAACGTGGTTAATTTGCTTAATCCATTTGCTACCAACGCATACTCGGTGCCATTGAAAACAGCTCCTCCTTTGCGGAAGTCAAACAAGAACGCTAAACTCAAATTTTTGTAGCGTAAAGTATTGTTTAAACCGCCAATGAAATCGGGTTCGCGATTGCCTACTACGACCGGAGTTGGATTTAACTTGTACAAGCCTGTGGTTGGGTCCACCTGATAACGGCCATCCGGGATCTCAACGCCTTTGGAATCAACTTCACGCAAGAACGTTCCACTGGGGACGGTAACCAATCCAAGGAAATACCCACCGTTAGGAATAGACGCTGCCCGAATTGATCCAAACTGCGCATCTGTAGGATAGAAATAGGAAACGCCTGGAAGGAAAGTTCCTAAGGTTCCTCTGTTGTACGACCAATTCAGCATTACATCCCAACTGAAATTCTTTTGTGCAATTGCCTTTCCTGTAAGAGCGAGCTCCATTCCTTTGTTAATCACCGAACCGGAATTTATGGAAGTTAAAATGTAGCCGCTGGCATTTGACAGCCGTGGCTGAGCAATTTGATTCTCTGTTTCACTTTGGTAGTAGGTATAGTCTAAACCAATCCGGTTATTGAAGAATCTCAACTCTCCACCGACTTCCCATGATGTTTGTATTTCAGGAACAAGAAATGGATTGCCACTTACATAGTAGTTGCCAATACCGGTATATGATCCAATTGTGATCGGGCTGACAACGGAAGTAAGCGTAGCGTATGCATTAGCATCTTTACCTACTTGCGCCCAGCTTGCCCGAATTTTACCGAAATTGATCACATTTTGGCGGGGCAGCAATTGTGTAAATACAAATGAGCCACTAACAGAAGGATAGAAGTAAGACCTATTTTCAACAGGTAATGTTGAAGACCAGTCGTTTCTTCCCGTTGCTGTGAGATAAATGATGTCTCTGTAAGATATTCCAACCTCGCCGTATGCTCCTACCAAACGCTTTTTAGAGTTGGCGTCGGTAAAGAAGCGGTTAGTCGGGGTCATGTTATTGAAACTGATTGTACCAGCCGTTACAAAGTTGTATCCCCAATGATTTTGAGTGACTCCTTCCGTGTTTTCAGATGTGCTCCCCAGCATAAGCCGTGTATCGAAATCACCAAACGATTTGTGGAAGTTGCTCATTACTGTAGTGGTGATATATCTGTAATTATACATGCCTTTACTCAACCTTCCTTTTTGATATAATGGCAGCACCCCTGCAGAGCCGGGAGCAATATACGTGTAGTCATTTGTGGTATATTGGTCATAGCCCACACGGCCGGTAATATCCCACCAGCTGGCGATTTTGAAATTTCCATTTACGCCGCCGGTAAACCGGTCTGTTTTGGATGTTAACTTATCCTGATTGATGATCCAGTACGGATTGTCTACATCGCTTTCCAGCGGAAGTGTTCCGGCATATTTGCGATACTGCGTTCCATCGGCATTGATGTAATTTCTTACGTCGAAAACTGTTGGCCAAGTGTAGAGTGCTCCCATGCTTCCGTTTCCGCCACCGCCGTATAAACCTGCAGTAGTTAACGTTCGGTCGGTATTTGCAATTGAGTAGGCAGCGTTTGCATTAAGTGTGAGCCTTCCGTATTTCTGTTCACCATTGAACCGAAAAGTTGTTTTTTCATATCCCGTTTTTGGAACGATCCCGGTTTGATTGAAGTTTGAACCCGACAGATAAAAAGACCCGTTTTTTGTACCGCCTGACACGTTTACGTTATTGTCGTAAATACGACCGTTTTGAAAAAAGGTTCCAATGTTGTCGTAAATGGTGCTGTCACCCGGGATTTTAGGACCCCAAGAACTGTAGGAGTTAAGCGTATTAAGTACACCATTGCTTGAATAGGAACCCGGTCCAAACATTGTTTGCACCTCCGGCAGTTTGTTAGCCCATGATGAACTTATTTTACTGTTTACACTAACAGTAACTTTCCCTTCTGCACCCTTTTTTGTTGTAATGATAACTACGCCGTCCGCAGCCCTCGAACCATAAAGCGCCGCAGCGGCAGCACCTTTCAGCACAGACAAATTTTCGATGTCTTCGGGATTTATATCCATGATGCGATTAGAGTAGGTTGAATTGCTTCTTGACAATCCATCCGTACCCGTGTTACCAACAATGGTTGTTGAGTTGTCATAAATAATTCCATCCACAACGAACAAAGGTTGATTTTGTCGGCTGTCGGAGGTAGAATTACCGCCACGGATTGTTATGGAAGCTCCCGCACCGGGTGCACCGCTAAATTGAGTGACGTTTACGCCAGGAACTTTTCCGACGAGCGAGTTGACCACATTGGTATTTTTGTTTTTCATCAGCTCCTGGGCATTAAGGTCTGTTACCGAATACCCGAGAGCTTTTCGTTCCTTTTTTATCCCAAGTGCCGTTACAACTACTTCGCCCATCAGGTTATCTCCGGAGGCTAGCTGCATGTTAACGGTGTTTGATGAACCGATCGTAGCCTCCTTTGTAGATCTACCCGAGAAAGTAAATTGTAGCACGTCACCTTGCCTGGCTGTTATTGTGAACATGCCCTGATTGTCGGTAATCGTTGAGCGGTTGCTTCCCTTCACCGCAACGGTTACACCACTGAGCGGAGAGTTATCTTCGGCAGTTACCCGACCTGTTATGGTTCTGTCCTGCGCAAAAGAAGAGAAGCAGAAAAGCAGCAATCCAATTTGTAGGAATGCAAAGCTGAAAAGTTTCCTCATAATAAGCGTTTTACTTTTTAGTGATTGTGTTGTTTCTCTGGTTTTCTGGATTAACTGGAATTAACAATGTAGTGTGTCCGTTTAAATGGTTTGTATCGATCAAGTTGAAGCCGGTATCAACGTCATCGATGTATCTGCATACAGTAAGACCATCGCGGAAGCAACTAGGCTGCACAGGGCGAATTATTCCCGTTTGAGTTTTTGAAGAGAAATAATAATAGAGAGTGTGAAGCAGTCGTTCCCCGATAAGCATTCGTTGTCAATTCGAGATCAAATTAGTCAATTCATTCAAACTGAGATAAAAAAAATGGGAGACAAAGAAAAAGCGAAGACTTATCCGCAACGACAGTTGTTGAACTTGCAATAAACTACTGATGACCGGTGCAAAAAAAACCCTGCTGTTGAGCAGGGTTTTTGGGGATTGCAATTTCTTATCTACCAACCTGGGTTTTGCGTTAAGACGTATCCCTTATTGGTGTAGATAGTTATCTGATCTAATGGGAGTGGCTCCATGTAATATTTTAAACCGGTTGCCGGATCAAAACGGCGAGCCGTTGCTGCACTTGGAGCCGGAATGATGTAGCCTTCCGTGGTGCTACCCTCAAGAGTAACTGTGGCGGCTGGAAAATCAACTTTTCTTATCCAGGCACCGCGATTAATGTCTTTTTTTACCTCTGTGTCCAGATACTCCAATTTTTTCCAACGCCTTAAATCATCATATCTAAAGCCTTCGAACATTAATTCAACCCTTCTTTCTCTTCTGATTTCCCAGATAAGAGACGGAACTGTTGGATCTCTTTTTGGATCATCGTAAACAACGCCGTTAACCGCCGGTTGACCACCGATAACCTGCAACTTCGGCATGTTAATTCCCGGTCTTGCTCTAAGCAGATTTATCGACTTGTCCAGATCTGCCTGCGTAAGATTTCCCAGTTCTGCTGTCGCTTCAGCATAGTTTAACAGCACTTCACCAAATCTTATTTCCGGAGCATCTGTAGTGTTTGTTTGGCTAAGACCGTCCGGTACGTCTTTGATCGCCTCGTTGAAAAATTTAATAGCGACATAACCGGAAGTAGAGTAGTTGCTATGAACTCCTCTGATACGCAATTCCCGTGCGAAAATTTCTGTGAGTCTTGCATCCCTGTCGGTTGTTACATTAATAATGGTTTTGTCGCCCTTATACAATGGAGAAACCATTATTGGTAAACCGTCTTTTGAAAGAAATGATTCGACAGCATCCTTTGATGCACCGGTTTGCGCCTCAAGGTTTACATAGCTGTGCAAACTGTGCGTCAGAATTGTTGCCTCATATCGCCGGTAAAGAATGATCTCTTTTTTACCAGCCAGATCTACAGAATTGAAGACGCTCCTGTAAGGATCTCCAATTGAGTATTTGCCGCTCATCATAACTTCATTAGCGGCCCACTGAGAAGCTTGTAAATATTCCGTGGCTTTTTGCTGGTTGATGTTATGATATTTCAAGAAAGTTCCCTGAAAGAGAAACACTCTTGACATCAAGGCTAAAACAACATTTCGCGTGACGGTCAGTTGATTGGTACCATCGTTAGCACGAACGTTTTCCGCTGCATACTTGAAATCCTGGAGCACACTGTCCATCACTAATATTCTGGAATCTCTTGGTTTGTACAACTCTGGATCTTCCGGGTCTATAATTTCATGTCCATACCAAGGAACGTCGCCGAATCTTTTTACAAGATCATTGTATTCCAATGCACGAAACAGGCGACCTACTCCCGTCCAATGCCGCTTTGCCTCGTCGCTCATGTTTACCCGCTGCACCCGATTGATGAACAGATTTGCTTTTCTCACCCAAGTGAACGTCCAGCCACCTCCGGAAGTTGGTACTACTCGTGTGAAGGCTGTGGGAGTAGACGGTGCTACGTCGTCCGTTAATGTTTGACCATAGGAAAAACCACCCCAGGCTAAGTCAAAGCCAGAAGAGTAGCCCTCAAAGTATGCGGGGTAGAAGCCATATGCAAAAGTTCTTACATTGTCTTCGCTCACCCAGTAGGAATCATCAACTGGAGTATCTAAGGGGAATCGCTGCAGGAATTCCTTTTTACATCCTACAGAAAAAACCAGTATGCCGATAATTAAAAAAGATAATTTCTTTATCATGGTGTTTCTTTTAGAGAGTTACTTGAATACCAAATGAGAATACCTTACGATATGGGTATACGCGACCAAAAGTAATTGGGTCGTCCAGACCAGCTGTAGTGTAGTTTATTTCCGGATCGATAGGTACATTCAAATTATCTATCGTGAATAAATTTTCTCCGCTGAAATATAGACGGGTAGTTTTCAGATGCGCTTTACTGCTAATGCTCGCAGGCAAAGTATATCCGAAGTTTACATTCTTCAACCTCGTGTACGCCATGTTCAACAAGTATTTCGTTTGCACCAGGAAGTTTCTTGTAGTTGTTTGCAATTGATCGGTAGGTCTGGGGTAATATGCATTCGGATTACTTTCGGTCCAATAATCCATTTGGTGTGCGTACCAGCCTTCTCCCGGCCGATAACCCGGAATAGTAACATTTCCTGTAGCCCAGAAATCTCTTTTGCCAACGCCTTGTACAAACATGTTCAGATCGAATCCCTTCCACGCTGCGCCCAATCTAACTCCGTACTGATAACGTGGGGTTGAATTACCAATAACCCGCTGATCACCGGGGTTGTCAACGGTATTCGTTCCAATATCAATAATGCCGTCACCATTCAAATCTTTGTACTTAATATCACCAGGTC
>JAEZJD010000158.1 GCA_023436425.1 Bacteroidota bacterium
ATCCAAACGACAACAGCATCACCCACGACAGCCTTTCGGAATCACTTTCTAAAATAGGAATGGGTGGATTGGGCAATTTGTTTAACCGACATTGATTAAAACAGCAGAGTAACAATTAAAACAAGAAGGTCATGAAATTATTTTATTACGTGCTGGCAGTTACGCTTTCGGCGTCGCAATTCACTGCCTGCAAAAGCAAAAATGCAGAAAATCAAACGCAGACGACCACAACAACAGACAACACTTCGACAGCACCCGTCGAAATTTCCACAGATGATGAACTGACTAAAGGTGTTAAAGATGCCACGAAAGATTTTCCGACGGTGAATGCCACCGTTAACGACGGCGAAGTAACGTTGACCGGAACCATCGAACGTGATCGCCTGCCCACATTAATGCAATCGATTCAGGGGCTGCATCCAAAAAAAGTAAATAACAACTTAACAGTTCAATAAGGGAGGAAACAGTTTATGGCTTTACAGACAAAATATGCCGAGTTGATTAATGCTGCAAAGAGTGGTGGTGTGACCAACCTACAGGTGAGAGAACAGGGTAATGTGCTTTACATTGACGGAAATGCACCCAGCGGCGCCGTGAAAGACAACCTTTGGAATATCTACAATAAAATAGATCCGGATTTTCGTGCCGGCGATCTGGTGCTAAATGTGAATGTTTCAGCTACAGCAGGCAGCAAAGCAAAAGTGACCACGGAATCATCGAACTTGAACATTCGAAAAGGACCCGGAACAGATCAGCCCACCGTAGGGAAAGCGGCACACAACGAAATTGTCACGGTGCTGAATCAAACCAACCAACAATGGTGGCTGATAAAAACCGACGCAGGTGCCGAGGGTTATGCATACTCTCAATACCTTTCACCGCTTGGATAAAGTATAAAACCCGATGTTGAGAACATCGGGTTTTTGTTCGTACCCCTAAACTTCAAACATTGTAAAATCACAACATTGTGAGAAACAACACTGCCATAATTACGATGGTGATCACGGCAGGTGCTATGAAGTGGGCAAAGGTCAAGGGTTCGTCCCTGGGCTCAAAAAAAGTTTTCTGTTTCATAATCAGAAAGTTTAGGTTTTGGAAAACAGAGGGCAAACATATGGAACGAACAAGCACACGCTGATGGAACAAAGGGATGTGCGTAATTTTTTGCGGTAAGTTTCTTTCGTGCTGTGAAACATTGTGTCCTCGGCTAAGCTCTTGTGTATAACCTGTTATGGAAATTGTGGATTAGTAACCTCAGCAGCAGTAGCCTTTTTCAATAAATTTTCTTTCTCATGTAACTTTTCAGTTCATTCCGCGACTATTACTTAAACTAACTGCATTGCAGCCAAAAGAAGCAGAAAAGGAATTTGAAAAACTAATCGCGGAGCACGAGCTTTTGATACACAAGGTCTGCCGGATGTATGCCTACACAGGCGCAGACAGAAGCGATTTGTTTCAGGAAATTGTAATGCAGCTGTGGCAGTCGTTTCAGAAATTCAGGGGAGAATCGGCTTTTAGCACGTGGATGTACCGGGTGGCGATTAATACGTCAATCAGCAATCTGCGGAGAAGAAAAGACTTTATCACATCTTATGAACCGGAAGCGTTGCCCGCAGATATGCCCGACACAACTTCTGCAGAACAGGACCAACGGATGCAGCAGATGTATGCAGCCATTGCTAAACTTAACGACATAGAAAAAGCTGTGGTGATGCTCTACATGGAAGATCGGTCCTATGAAGAAATGCAGTCGGTGCTCGGAATACCGGCAGGAACCCTAAGAGTTAAGATGAACCGCATTAAAGAAAAATTACGCCAACTCACAAAATGATTTGTTATGGAACTCGATGACCTAAAACAAACGTGGAAACAAACAGAAATAAAAAAAACTAAACAAACCAATATTATGGAAATGATTGAAAACAAAAGTTATGGACCCCTGGCTTCTTTAAAAAGAGAGTTCAGAAAACAGATGGCTGTAATGGCAGTGTTGCCAATCCTGCTCATTAGCACCAACATGAGAAACATTGATGGAGTCCTCACGAGTGTTCTTTTTTGGACCTATGTGGCTTTTTGTTTCGGAATGATTCTCTTTTCATCGTACAACTATCGGCTGGTGGAAAGAATGCAAAAAATGGATGGACTTGTAAAAACAAATCTTGAGGAGCAGGTAAATCTTTTAGAAACCCGCATCCGCTGGAAAGTCACCGGTCTCAGAATAGTGCTGTTATTCTTTGTGTTTCTGCTGGAGCTGCTTCCATATGTTCAGCACTACAAAATGCTCAACACGTGGCATTCGCTTTCGCCGTTTATTCGGTTCGGCACCTATGCAGCATTCTTTCTCTTCCAGTATTTCGTAAGCAAAAGATTGATGCAAAGAAAGTTTGGCAACCACATTAATTATTTAAAAGAGCTTGTTAGAGATATGCAGTAAACACGCACAACTGCGGCGCCGGCTCTGCTGGTTTTCTTTCTAACTTTAAAGACTAAACCAACCATCATGAGATATTTCGGCGCTGCATTACTCATTAGTATGATTTACATGCAAACCGCTGCACAGGTGAATACAGCTTCACCTGTGATTCCTGAAGCAGACGGTTTTTTCATCATTGCAAATGCAAAAGTTCCGCCGGAAAAAAATCATATTTACAAAGCGATTTACGACGCGACGCGGGCAGCAGCCAGTCCCTCTCAGCTCCTTCCTGCGCTGAATATGGCAGGATCAGAACTAAATGCTCTCGCTGTATCCAAAATACCAATATCACACGCCAGGTTTGTCGTGGTTTTTCATGGCGCAGCACTCAACGGAATATTGAAAAATGAGCAGTACAGAGCAAAATTTGCCGCTGACAACCCAAACCTAAAAGTGCTTAGTGAACTGAGAAAAGCAGGCGTAAAATTGTTTGTATGCGGGCAAAATTTATTGGCAGAAAACCTCGATGCTAAAGCCATTTCGGCTGACGTAGAAGTGGCAAGCGATGCCTTGATTGTATTGATGAAATATCAAAACGATGGCTATGCCTTAATGAGCTTTTAACCATCGTCCATTCCCCTCGCTCCGGCGAAAAAGAGCACACAAAAATCTCAATACAAACTATATTCGGCGCTCATTTATAACCTATGAGAAAAGCACTGCTCATTTTAACGCTGTTTTGCTGCGTCCACGCATCGTTCTCACAAGCTTCTTCCGATGATCTTGCATTAAGAATTCCTCAGGAAAAAACATCTTCAATACCAGCCATTGCTGGTTATATAAAACAAAACTTCTCCTCGGACTCGGCTCGGGTGAGAGGCATTTACGTGTGGGTGGCAAACAACATCAGCTACGATGTGGCGCGGCTAAAAGCACGAGATAAAGATCCGAACATGGCTCCGCAGCCGGTTGATGACGTTTTAAAAACCCGGAGTGCAGTTTGCCAGGGATATTCAGAGTTGTTTGTAGAAATATGCAAGCAAATCGGAATCAACGCGACAGTTGTTGGTGGTTATACAAAACAGAGAGGCATCGTAATGCAAATTCCACATGCGTGGGTGGCGGTACAATTAGATGGAAAATGGTGGCTGTACGATCCAACATGGGGTGCAGGCCACGTGCAGGACGATAAGTTTGTCAAGGCTTTCAACAATAGGTTTTACAAACTCGCACCTGCAGAAATGATCAAGGATCACATGCCGTTCGACCCAATGTATCAGTTCCTGAATTATCCAATAACAAATAAAGATTTCATCGAAGGAACGACAGATGCAATGACAGTTTCATCAAAACCGGTTTTTTATTACGATGATACTTTGAAAATGTACCGTGCTCTTCCCGCCGCGGAACAGGTTCTTAGTGAACTCCGGCGAATTGAATCAATGGGCGTGAGAAATGATTTAATTAGAGAAAGAGTGACGTTTCTTAGAAACAGGTTACAGGGCTTTGCTTCAAAAGACAGCTTTACAGAAGGAAACGATAACATGAAAAGAGCTATTGCTTTGTTCAATGAATACATCAATCACAAGAACAAACAATTCAGCACAATTGAAGACGCGAAATTGAAGATAACGATCGACAGCATTAGTCTATACGTGAAGACAGCACGTGCATCATACAACAGCGCAACACCTAAAAATGATGCACAGCGGCAGGCACTGTCAAATGCCAACGCAGGAATAGAACGGTTCTATGTTCGCTATCAGCCTGAAAAAGAATTTGCTGAAAAATATTTGTCTGCCAATGCCGGCCAGCGTCGCCAGATGTTTGGCAGAAGGTAAAATGCAAGAGGCAATCGGTAACTGCCTCTTTGCTTTAAAAGTTGTAGGTTAGTTTCAGTCCGCCGAAATACATGGGATTTCTTGGCGCCGGCAAATAGGCATCCGGCAGCTGGTTTACGAAAATCATATAGTAATATTGAACGCCTGTGATGTTATTGATGCCAAAGTGAACATCTAAGTCAAAACGGCTAAAACTTTGCTTGACACCCAGCTTTGCGTTGAGCAGATTGTAGCTCGACGAACGATTGGCTCCGTCTAACGTGATGTAAACCGGATCTTTGTAATTATAAACCACGTTTCCATACACCCCGCCCAATAATTGAAAATCAACACCGGCATTCGCAACAATTTTTGCAATGCCCGCAACTGGTTTTCCACTATAATCAACGGGAGCTGCTGTTCCGGAAAACTGAAATTTGTAGTTGTCGTACTTAAAGTCTGAGTATGTAACGTTTGCAAAAGGACGGATAAATCGAACGACTCCTGTTGCCTGATCAACTAAAGTGTATCTAACTAAGGCTTCTAATCCTTTATTATTTTGTTGCCCGCTGTTTACTATGTAACTGTACAACGTTGCTGTATTTGATGCATTCGGCACTGCAACGGCAGCCATTTTGTTTTTGAACAAGGCATTAAAAACAGCAACCTGATAACTAAGTCTGCTAGAAAACAAAGCTCCCTTCGATCCAATTTCATATTGCACCCCTTCTTCAGGTTTCAAGTTCGTGTTTACAATGCCTGTGTTGGCTACCCCTGCGGCAAACGGAATAAAAAAGTATGAACTCACCGGTGCCTTGTATCCTTTGCTGTACGCAGCATACAACGAAACTGCTTTACTGAAAACTTTGTTGACGGCCACGTGAGGCGACATCATTCCCAAGTATTTTTTGAAAAAATATGAAGGCTTGTTTGCGGCATAGATTCTGTCATTCAATTCTATGCTCATGTTACTGCTCCCCACTCCTGCTGTGAACGACAAATCAAAAGGCAATAACAATGACCATTCAGTAAAATATGAAGCCGTTCCGCTCTTCGCGTACTGGTTGGTGCGTATTCCTGTGATGATATTGTCTCCGTTCGGATCAGCCGGATTAGCGCCCATCGGGTAAGCAATTGTTTGTGCAAATTGTGTTTGCGACTCTATTCCTGTTAACCCGCTGAGGGTGCTGCTGCCCAATACAAACCGGGTTTCGAAAGCTGAGCGAACGCCATAATTCAAAGGGTTTTTATCCGTCCAGCCACCTGCTGAACTTACATCGGTTGCCATCGCTGTTCCGAAAACCGTTGTTGTATTTGAAAAATTATTGTTGAACCTATACGTATGCCCAACTCCGCCACGAAATGATGTCACATGCGAATGGGCGTTATTTTTTATGTAGGCAGGATTGCCACTGTAATCACCATTATTGTATTGCGCAATAGTCAACTCTCCCCCTCTTTGATCGTAGCTGTTGGAATGACCTGCGTAAAAAGTTATGGTTTGTTTTTTATTGATGTCAAACTCGCCGGCGGCGTTTACAAAGCGCTTTTCGGAAGCTGTATGGGTCATAAAACCTGATGACTGCTGATACCCATAATTCAGTAGCAACGAAGAATTTTCTCCTCCTCTTTGCAGGGAAGTTGTGAAACGCCTTAAGCCGAAGTTCCCGATTATTGCTTCCTGCGACAGCGATGTTGCACCCGCCGCAGGACGAACCGTTTTCAGATTTACAACTCCCGCAATGGCAAGACCGTATAATGTTCCCGCAGGACCCTTCACTATTTCTACGTTTCCTAAGGACCCAAAATCAATGTCATCCATCAACGTTATTCCTTCAGCATCTGTGATTGGGATTCCATTGAGGTAAACTTTCGAACCTTGGGTGTCAAAATTGGACTGCGGACCATTGGTTCCTCTCACGCCATTTCCATATCCACGGATGTTAAACTGTTGTCCCGCGGCTACTGTTCTGCGCATCATGGAAACACCCAGGACATTTGTATTAATTGCATCATCTAAAAACAAACCCGTTCCCCTTTTGATCTCTGTTGTGGTTAACCGCTGCAGAGACTGCGGCTGATAAAGAATAGATTTGTTTTCACTTGACGTTGCAGTGATCTCCACTTCATTTAGAACTCGCGATGCCGGTTCGAGCGCAAGCAGCAATTCTTCATTGCAATTTTTCAGCGAATACTGGTGAGTTTCATAACCGACACTTGTAATAATTAACTTCATATTGTTAGTACAAGGAATAACAAACGTTCCATCAGGGCCGCTTATCGTAAGTCCCTTGCCGCCGGAACTGATAGTTGCCCCGGTTAGCGGCGCATCAGTAACAGCATCTATAATTTTACCTCTGATTGTCTTTTGTGCAAATACACTAAGGCTGCCCGTTAGCAGGGCTGCTAAACATAAATATTTCACGTGCTCATTTTTTGATTAAGGAATAAAGAATTAGATCAGGTGGACGTACGCGGCGGCGGAGTTGAAATTGCGCGGCAGACGGAACAATAGCTCCGCTGCAGGCCTGAGCAAAATTCCCTTAGTTTTTGCTGAGGAAAATTTGAAGGCGCAGCCGCCGATTGATAATAAACGACAGACAATAATTTCAGCAGCGTATGCGATGAGCTAGCATCCGAAGTGCTTTTATGCAACTTTTTGAAAGCAGCTACTAACGCGGATTCATTTGTGTCCGAAATACAACGAACGATCAACTGATCACCGGATGGAATTTTTTCAACTACATCGAACATCTTTCCATCGATACTAAATTCATCTTTCTCGTGCCAGACAACTTCGTTCTTCTCATTTGGTCCGAACACAAACGTTGTGAGCAGATGGTCAGGAAAGTGACGCAGATTTTTTTTCATCTCCTGCTTTGCTTCTGCAATTTGCAAACGAATGAAAATGTGATAACCTGAAACGGTAACCAGCAGCAGAATGAGAAACAGAACAGCACAAAAATGACGCATCAGAGTTGCAAGATATTGTTGCGGCGGCTCCTAACAAAAAAAGCAGGTGAATGAGACCTGCTTGTGAAATTTTTTTGGATTGAATTAGTGCGTTGTGGTCGACGTTGTACTACCCGACGTACTTGTAGTTGTTGTGCCACTCACGGTTGTACCCGTCGCTGTTGCTCCGCCGTTCATGTTGCCCTGTTGCATTTGACCCATCCACTTCATCATTTCCTGCGGGTCCACATAAGCCCAATGCTCAATGGCTTTGCCATCGCGAAACTTTATTATTTCCATGCCGTGCCAGTCGTAAGGCCCTACGGGCATGCCTGCAGCACCGTTTGAGTTGCCTGAGTACCGCACCCATTCAAAAACATATTCATCATCAGCCAACTCACGAAGTGTTTCCATCTTCATGTCTGTAAAGTTGTTGTGAACAAATGTGATCATAGCTTTCAAACTGTCCTTGCCGCGTTTGTCACCCTGGTCAGTATGATCAACATAATCGTCAGCCACAAAACTGTCAACTGCAGCTACGTTCCCGGTCTTGAATGCATCAGTGATAGCATGTGAAGCCTGTAAATTTTTTTGAGCCTTATCGGTCATGTTTGCAGATTTCACGGTGCTGCCGGAGTCGCACGCAATTAAAGCTGAAGCTATAACAGCTACAAAGAATAAATTTCTCATAAATGGTTTTGTTTAAATGAGCGGTTAAGTTAAGTTTTTTCAGGAATACAAAATCACGACGAGTTAATCAAAGGGCGTTAATGAGAACCGGTTGCCGGTTGATTTACGCAACTAAAAATGGAAAAAAGAGGATAACACTAATGTCTGAATACGTGATTGACTTTATAGGAATCTTGAACCGAGTATCATATATTTATTAGTTAACACACTTGCGAACGACTCGATTATGGTAAATGTTTTGTTGGTATTAGCATCACTTTTTCTGACAGGCTGCATGGGACAATCTGAAAAAAGCAGCACGGAACCTCAAGTTGCCTCAAAAGCCGTTAACGCAGAAAAATATAAATGGACAAAATTTCTGGACAGTGCCGACTGGAAGAAAAGCTACAACTTTCAAATGTTCAGCATAAAGGATACACTATGGGTATTTCATTTCGATGGAAACTGGTATTCAGCAGACGGGAAAAAATGGCAAAGATCTATTCTTCCAAATGCAGTCGGAAATATTTCGTTCGTCAATTACATTCATTTTAATGATGCAGTTTATGGCTTAGGGCATTTTGAAGGAAACATTGAAAAGTTCAATCTGGCGAGTAGTATTTATAGAACAATCAATTTCCGGCAATGGGATACTATATCAAAGTCAAGCAATTTGCCTCCGCGGTTTTTTTACCACCCTTTCGTTTTTCAAAATAAAATCTGGATAATCGGAGGTGAAGATAAGAACACGCAATATTCGGATGTATGGAATTCGGTTGATGGCGTCACCTGGAAAAAACAAAGGGACAATATGCCTTTTGGTAAGCGAAGCAGAAGTCAGATTGTACAATTGAATGAACAGCTCTTTTAACTTGACAATGACGTTTGGAGCTCGAAAGATGGACTAAACTGGCAGGAAGAAACAAGCGAAATTTTGAAAGGAGAAAACATATTTGGGTATGCAGCAGTAGTTTTTGATAATAAAATCTGGCTGCTCGGATGCAATCGAAATGGAAAGTTTTCAAGTCAGGTACTGGTAAGCTCAGACGGCAAAAATTGGCATGATGAAGATGCTCCCTGGACGCCTCGCGGCGGTATTGCAACTACGGTTCATCAAAACAAAATTTATATGACAGGTGGTAAGTACGGCGGCACACCTGAACGACCTGATTTTGTTTACAGCAATGATGTTTGGACACTTGAAAAAAGATAGCTACAGCAAAAACGGGAGCAGACACTCCCGTTTGAACTTTGCATAGCTTCGGCTAAAACAAGCCACTGATAACACCGTCAGCGCTGATGTCAATTGTTTCGGCTGCAGGCGACGATGGTAAGCCCGGCATGCGCATCAAATCTCCCAAAATCGGAATTACAAAGCCTGCACCAGTTGCCCATTCAAATTCGCGGACTGTTACTATAAAATCCTGCGGTCTTCCAATCTTCTTATCATCGTCGCTCAGGCTTTTTGGTGTTTTCGCCATGCAAACAGGCAAATGATCAAAGCCAAACTTTTTTATTTGTTTTAGGCCCTGCTTTGCCTTACTTGAATATTCAACTCCTTTAGCTCCATAGATTTTTGTCGCTATGGTGTGAATTTTTTCTTCAACGGAAGTATTCCAATCATACAGCGGTTTAAACTGGTTATTGTTTTCTTCAATTGCTTCAACCAGTTCTTCTGCAAGTTCTGCCGAACCTTCTCCACCATTTTCAAAAGCCGTTGACACTATTGCCTTCACCCCAAATTTTTCACTAGCTTTCTGAACGATTGCAATTTCGGTATCACTATCATCAGGGAAAGCATTGATTGCAACAATCGGTTTGATGCCGAACTGCAGCATGTTTTCAATATGTTTCTCCAAATTGCAAACACCGTCAGCAACAGCTTCGCTATTGGGAAACTTCAAAGTTTTTTTGTCTGCACCGCCATGGTGGCGTAGTGCCCGAATTGTTGCCACTATCACAACAGCTTCCGGTTTTAATCCACCTTCAACACATTTAATGTCGAAGAATTTTTCAGCGCCTAAATCGGCTGCAAAGCCTGCCTCGGTTACCACATAATCTGCAAGAGATAATCCCATTTTCGTAGCTATAATCGAATTCGTTCCTTGAGCAATGTTTGCGAAAGGACCGCCGTGCAAAATCACAGGATTTCCTTCCAGGGTTTGTACAAGATTCGGTTTTACAGCGTCTTTCAGCAATGCCGCCATTGCACCCACTGCCTTCAAATCGCGGGCAAAAACAGGTTCGCCGTCGAAAGTTGCACCCACGTAGATGTTAGCAATTCTCCTTTTCAGGTCTTTAAAATCTTTTGACAAGCACAGAATTGCCATGATTTCCGAGGCCGGCGTAATGTTGAATCCATCCTGACGAGGAACTCCATTTGTTGTTCCGCCCAAACCAACGATGATGTTGCGCAACGCACGGTCGTTCATATCCATAACCCGCTTCCAAACAATTGTTCGCGGATCAATGTCGGGAGCATGGTGATGTTGTAAATGATTGTCAATAATTGCCGACAACAAATTATTTGCTTTCTCAATTGCTGCAAAATCGCCGGTGAAGTGCAGGTTAATGTCTTCCATTGGAATGACCTGTGCAAATCCGCCACCGGCAGCACCGCCTTTCATTCCGAAGACGGGACCGAGCGAAGGCTCACGCAAAACAGCAACCGCTTTTTTACCGATTTTGTTTAAACCATCTGCCAGACCGATGCTCATTGTAGTTTTTCCTTCACCAGCAGGCGTTGGTGTAAGTGCCGTGACAAGAATAAGATGATGTTTTTTTATTTGTTCATCATCAATGAGAGAAAGAGGCAGCTTCGCTTTGTATTTTCCATAATATTCAAGTTGCTCTTCATCTATTCCAAGCTTCTGGGCAATTTGCCTGATATGCTTAATTTTTACTGATTGCGCAATCTCCAAATCGGAAGGAAACGTTTTTACCATAAGGTGAAGTTTAAAAGCGATGCAACCTACTTCGTATTATCGACGGCAGTAATGAGTTAGGTCAACAGAAAGGCTTATTGTCATCAGGTTTACTGACGATCAACGCGGCACCACAACAACAGGGATCAAGGTTAATTTCTACACCGTTTCGGCACTTAGCTCCCACTTTAGCTTTTTGCCGAAAGCAAGTGTGTTATCGGTCATCTTAATCGTTTCGAGTTGCACCCCATACAACTCTCCCGACATCGTTAATGCAAAAGGATATTTCAAATAATAGGAGCTCTTCGCATGAGCCAAAGCTGTGTCGCCGGGAAGGAGAATTGTTCCGGAAAATTGTATGCCCTGAATAGCAAGTTTATTGAGTTTGTCTGGTTGAATGGTTCCTGCAACAGCATTGTTTGTATTCAACAATGCGCTGTGATGGGTACCGGACGAACTTTTAAAATATAAAATATGGCGGTCTTTGTCCAAAGCATAGAAACAGCTAAAGCAATAAGGGCGATTGTTTCCGTCCACACAACACACCGTAGCCACAGTTTGACCTTCAATAAATTCAACAATTCTTTGCTCCATAGTTTTTGTTTTTCCTAACACTTAATTCGGTTCCGCTACTTCAAACTGCGCCGTGAAATGCCGCAACAGTTTCGGTTCTTTCACAATACGCAGTCCTTTTGTTTCACTCTTCGTTTTTATTATTTCATCAAACACTTCAACTACGTAATCAATGTGACTTTGGGTATACACCCTGCGTGGAATGGCAAGACGGACAAGCTCCATGGGTGCAGGAATCAGCTCGCCACTTTCATTATATTTTCCAAACATCACTGAGCCAATTTCCACTGCCCGAATGCCGCCTTTTTTATACAATTCGCAAACAAGCACCTGCCCGGGATATTGATTTGTCGGGATGTGATCATAAAGCAATCCTGCATTCACATACACAGCGTGACCACCGATGGGATACAGCACCGGAACACCTTTTTCCCTGATGTGCTCACCTAAATAAGCAGTGCTTTTAATCCGATAGTTTAGGTATTCATCGTGAAATACTTCCTTCAATCCGATCGCAATCGCTTCCATGTCCCTGCCGGAAAGTCCACCGTAGGTAACAAATCCTTCCGTGATGATTAAAAGATTGGTACATGCTTCGGCTAAGCGTTCATCTTTTAGTGCAAGGAAACCGCCCATGTTTACCAATGCATCTTTTTTCGCACTCATTACGCAGCCATCGGCAAGTGCAAACATGTGCTGCGCTATTTCGCGGTAGGTGAACTTTTCCTGCCCATCTTCCTTATGCTTTATAAACCATGCATTCTCCGCAATGCGGCAACAGTCAATGATGAACAGCAAATTGTACTTTTTACAAACAGCTGCGACTTCTTCTGCATTCTTCATGCTCACAGGCTGCCCGCCGCCGCTATTATTCGTTACCGTTAGAATTACAGCACTAATATCTTTTCCGTGTTGGATCCCCAACTCCTCCAACTGCCTGACATCCATATTTCCTTTGAATGGATAATCAGATGTGTGGTCTTTCGCCTCTGCACACGGAATATCAATAGCGGTGGCACCTGTAAACTCTATGTTTGCTCTTGTTGTATCGAAGTGAGTATTACTGATGAAAATTTTTCCTGGCTTTCCGAGATAGCCGTACAAAATTCTCTCTGCAGCGCGACCCTGATGTGTTGGTAAAATATGCGGATAGCCGGTTAAATCCTGGATTTCATTTCGTAATCTTTCCCAGCTCACGGCGCCTGCATACGATTCATCTCCGCGCATCATTCCTGCCCATTGTTCGCTGCTCATGGCAGATGTGCCACTGTCTGTAAGCAAATCAATAATCACATCATGTGCATGCAAGAGAAACGGATTGTAATGCGCCTTTTTAATATTGGAAATCCGCTCTTCCTCCGTAGTCATGAAAATCGGTTCAACGGATTTAATTCTGAAAGGTTCGATGATTGTCTTAAAAGCCATTTTGCGCAAGGTTAAATTCTTAAAGTTGAATAAGGAGGCGGTAAATCAATCATTTCACTGACTTTCCTCATTTTCTGTGAGTGAAGTTCTGACTTGTTTTATAAAAAATTTCAAAAGCTCTAATCCTCGTCATGGTGGAGCGGCGAAACCACCGAAAAACCTACATAAAACATTAGTGATGGAAGTCATTGAAAAAAAAGAAAAGAAAACCGCGATTAAAGAAGTTGACAAAATTGTCATTCGTTTTTCCGGCGACTCGGGGGACGGAATGCAACTTACAGGAATGCAGTTTACAGACACAGCTGCATTGCTTGGCAACGATTTAAGCACCTTTCCCGATTACCCCTCAGAGATCAGAGCCCCGATGGGAACTGTAGCCGGAGTTTCCGGTTTCCAGGTGCATTTTGGAAGTACTGAAATTTATACTCCAGGTGATCAATACGATGTGTTGGTAGCTATGAATGCCGCTGCATTAAAAGTTGATCTGCCGCGTTTGAAACGTGGTGGAATCATCATCGCCAACTCCCAGGGTTTTGATTCAAAAAATTTGAAACTCGCCAATTATGCTGACAATTACAATCCGCTTGATAATGGCGCCGTTGAAAACTACACTGTGCACAAAGTGGATGTAACGAAACACACAAAAGAATGTCTTGCAGGCAGCGGATTGGGAATGAAAGAAATTGAGCGCTCAAAAAATATGTTTGTTCTTGGATTGCTTTTCTGGATGTTCGATAAACCTACTGAGCATACCATCAACTTCATTCAGCAAAAATTTGCGAAGAAGCCGGAGATTGCTGATGCAAACATAAAAGCACTGTTGGCAGGTTGGAACTATGGCGAGAACACAGAATTGTTTGCAACCCAATTCAAAGTTGCTCCCGCAAAATTGCCTTCAGGAACGTATAGGAACATCACCGGCAATCAGGCGACTGCAATTGGATTAATTGCTGCGGCAGAAAAGGCAAACCTTCCGCTATTTATTGGCTCCTATCCTATCACACCTGCAACAGATATTTTGCAGGAACTTTCTAAATACAAAGCAAATGGCGTGAAAACGTTCCAGGCTGAAGATGAAATCGCAGGTATCTGTTCTGCCATTGGCGCATCTTACTCCGGTAATCTTGCTGTCACTACCACTTCAGGTCCGGGCATGGCCTTGAAAACAGAAGCGCTGGGGTTGGCAACCATGCTCGAAATTCCATTGGTTGTAGTGAATGTGCAACGTGGCGGACCATCAACAGGATTGCCTACAAAAACCGAGCAGGCAGATCTACTGATGGCTATGTATGGTCGTCATGGTGAAGCACCGCTGCCCGTAGTTGCTGCTACTTCTCCTTCCGACTGTTTCGAAACCGTGTTTGAAGCTTGCAAGCTTGCAGTGGAGCACATGACACCTGTTATCTTCCTCAGCGACGGATATATTGCAAACGGATCAGAGCCATGGAAATTTCCGACGGAAGATCAAATTGAAAAAATTAAAGTGCAGTTTCTAAAACAAAAGAATGCAGATGACAAACTGCTTCCATACAAGCGCGACGACTTCTTTGTTCGTCCGTGGATAAAGCCCGGAACAAAAGGATTGGAGCATCGTATTGGCGGACTGGAAAAGCAAAATGAAACAGGCAATGTGGCGTATGATGCCGCTAATCACGAATTAATGGTTGGGCTGCGGGCAGCGAAGGTGAAAGCCATCGAAAATTTTATTCCACTTGCCAAACCAGACAGCGGAAATGAAAATGCGAAAATTGTTGTTTTAGGTTGGGGCTCCACCTACGGTGCTATAAAAACTGCGGTGAAAGATTTGCTGACTGACGGTTACGATGTTGCACATGTTCATCTGAAGCATATAAATCCTTTTCCAAAAAATTTGGGTGAGCTGTTGCATGGATACGACAAAGTGCTCATTCCTGAAATGAACAGCGGGCAATTGTTGCAATTGATTCGTGCCAAATATCTGGTGCCTGCCATCGGTTACTCCAAAGTGCAGGGACAACCTTTCACTACGGCAGAAATAAAAACGAAAATCCTTGAAACACTTAAAGCTTAATTAATGAACACAGCTACTATACTTGAAGATGTAAAATATGCACCAAAGGATTTCGCTTCGGAAATGGAAGTGAAATGGTGTCCGGGTTGCGGCGACTATTCAATTTTAAAACAGGTACAAACCGTTTTTCCTGATCTCGGTGTTCCGAAAGAGAATTTCGTTTTCATTTCGGGAATAGGTTGTTCTTCACGCTTCACCTATTACATGGATACGTTCGGCATGCACTCTATTCATGGTCGTGCGGCAGCTATTGCCAGCGGCGTGAAAGCTGCAAATCCTGAGTTAAGTGTTTGGGTAGTTTCAGGTGATGGTGACGCCTTGTCTATCGGCGGAAATCACTTCATTCATTTGATGCGAAAGAACTTTGACCTTAATTATCTGCTGTTCAACAATCAGATTTATAGTTTGACAAAAGGTCAATAT
>JAEZJD010000208.1 GCA_023436425.1 Bacteroidota bacterium
GTGAATGGACGAAAATGATCAACAATTTTCTGATAAGCTTCGAAAGGATCATCAACGAGAAGAAGTGCCTTGTCCTCGGGAAAGCTTGTTAGCTGATTTATGATGATAAAGCTTGCATCTGAGCTGATGCATTTATTAAAATATTTGGGGTGATCTACAAAAACTAAATCGCCTTTTTCAACTTTGTGTATTTCGTTGATGCCTGTCGCTTCGCCATCTTTATTTCCAATCACTTCCGCGCCAATCATTGTTGCTATTTCTCTGATTGGAACTGATTTTTCAAATCGCATGAAGAAAAATTTTTTAAAGTTAAGATGTTACGATCCTCTCAATCGATCGTTGATGACAAGAAGTTCTTTAAAATGGAGCAACCATTTTCCTCTTATGAAACTATGATGAACAGTGCATTTCGGTGAATAGAAAATTCGAAATGAAATTTTTCATTTTTCGATGACCGCAAAATTTTTTTTCAGTCATCCACATTTCGCGGAAAAATGTTAATAATTTTTCTACCATTTTTTTTCTGTTAGCAAAAAATCTTTTTAATATTGTGATGGGAAAATTATTCCCGTACTTACTAACCCATCTACATATTAGCTCCGCATCTGCGGGGCTTTTGTTTTAATGACGCTTGTGCAAAAAAAAGAACTACTTGTTCAGTAATTCTTTTCTCGATCAGAATATTGGATTTGAAAATTAAGTAGCTACTGCCTGCAGCTTAGAAATATTTAAGATTGTAATTTTTCCTCCGTCTCTTATATCAATGTATCGCTCATTTTTAAAGTCAGCCAGCGTTCGTATGAGCGATTCCGTGGCAGTGCCGGCAATCGCCGCAAGATTTTCTCTGCTGATCGAGTAATCCTGTTCACCCCGGAATTTGTCGTGAATAGCAATTAACGCATTTGCTACTTTTTTTCTTAACGGATTGTATGCAACCTGTATCAGCAGTTCTTCCATGTTGAGTACATCTTTCGCGAGTATCTTAATGAAAGTTTTGCCAACCTCAGGGTAACTATTCAGCAGTTCGTCCAGCTCACTTTTTTGCACGATCGAAATTTCTGAAGGCTCCATTGCTTCTGAACTTGCCTGGTAATAAGTTTCTTCGAGCAACGCGATGTATCCAAAAAAGTTTCCTTCGTTAACAATCCGTACAATCAAGTCCTTGCCTTCGTTATTCGTTTTATAAACTTTTACTTTTCCCCGCTTCAAAAAATAAATTCCGGTGGGCTTGTCTCCTTCGGAAAATATATTTTCCTTTTTTCTGTATTTGTGAACAGGCTTATCCCTTACCAAAGCTTTCAATGCTTTTTCGACTTCATCTGCATTCTTTATTTTTTTATCATTCGCCGCCACTTCAGATACATCTCTTCTAATCACGTCGATCTTTCTGAACCTTTGATCAATTCTGCTCAAAAGATCAACAGCATCGAAAGGTTTTGTGATGTAGTCATCTGCACCCAAAGACATGCCTCTGTTTATTTCCTCCGACTCGCTTTTAGCGGTGAGAAAAATAAAAGGCACGCTGCGAAGTTTTGGATTACGTTGCACCATATAAAGCACACCATACCCATCTAACTCCGGCATCAGAATGTCGCAAAGAATCAAATCGGGACTGTTAGATAGCGCTTCTTTAATTCCAGCCTTCCCATTTTCCGCTGTTATGACGGAATAGTTGGACAGTTCCAGCATTTCAGACAAATTGCTGCGTAAGTCACTATCATCCTCGATCACCAAAATCTTTTTCATTTCATTGGGCTACATGAATGCACATGTAGTATAGCAAACCTCCGAATACATTATAGAATAGCTAATGAGGGTAATTACATTGATGGCTGATTATTGTCACTAAAAGACGTGTAGGTATTTGATGGCTGAACTACAATGTAAGTAACGCTTTGGTTCCGCAGCCCAATGTGCTCTGAATAGAGAGATCTCCATTTAGCAGATTTGCATAGCGCTTGGAAACGTGCAACCCCAGACCGGTGCCTTCGATGCATTGTGCATTTTTACCCCTATGAAAGCTTTTGAACAAATTCAATTGATCTTCAGTGCTGATTCCTAAACCATGGTCCTTCACAGTGAATGTAAGTTTCTCGTCGCATACTACACATTCAATTTCTATTTGTTGGTTTTCACGAGAAAATTTTATTGCATTGCTGATAAGATTCAGTACAATGTTTTTCAACATGCGTCTGTCGGTTCTGAATTCAGATGCGCCGGAATAATTCAGCGTAATAGTTTGCCCTTGTTTCCTGATATATTCCAATTCATTTATTGCAGCAGTGATCAACGAATGAACATCGCAGGTTGAAATCATGGTGCTGGACTTGCCTGCTTCCAACTTGCCGAGAGAAATAAAATCTTCAAGTATCGCATTCATGTGGTGAATGGCTTCTTTAATTCTGTTGATGTGTTTTTCCCGGTTCGGCTGCTGTTCAAACGCAGAATATTTTTCAATGAGATTTGAAGATGAAAGAATAGTGCTGAAAGGGGTTCTGAATTCATGGGATGCCATCAGAAGAAACCGATTTTTCATTTCGCTGAGCTGATACTCCTTTGCCAAGGCATCTTGCAGAGCAATTTCGGTGTGTGTTTGCGCAGTTATGTTACGGTGAAGCGCCACATAACCAGTTACTGTTTCATCATCATCTTTCACAGCTGTCACAGATACTTCGAAGGTTAGAAGTTTCGTTCTACCAATCCTGTACTCCAGCTGTCCTTTCCAAAAGCCTTCGTCTCTCAGCGATTTTTTTATTTCATTGAATCTTTCGTTTGTTGATCTAATGCCCAAAACAGCAGAAACTTCTTTCCCTAAAACATCTTCTCGGTACAAACCGAAAGTCTTTTTAGCAAGATCATTTAAAAAAGTGATAGCGAAGTTTTCATCGGTAGCCACAATCGGCGCGGAGATATGATCGATCAGCTTTAGCAAGAAAGCTTTAGAGATCGGTTGTATTTCTGCCGCTGATTTCATGCATTGAAATTATACGCTTCGTTGCTCTACGCTTGTGAGAGCGATAAAATCGGCAGCTGATTTTTGTCAAGAACTCAACGAATCGCAGTCATGCTAAGGTTTTTTGTCTTTCGTTTTTTGTACTCAAATGTTATCGTAGAAGCCTTCGAGCGACATGATGTGGCGTTTATGTATTTTTAAATATATACGCCTAATGCAAAGCGTTTTCATTCAATACATTTATCTCATCCTCATCATCCTGGCATTGGTAATGCTTTCCAATAGGATTAAGGTTGCTTATCCAATTGTACTTGTAGTGGGTGGATTGCTGCTAAGTTTCACATCGCGTTTTTCTCAAATTTCAATAGCCCCTGAGGCAGTATTCTTTATTTTTCTGCCTCCACTATTATATGAAGCCGCGTGGCAAGTGTCGTGGAAAGAGTTCTGGAAATTCAGAAGAGTAATTACGAGCTTTGCGTTTCCGATCGTTATCATTACTTCGTGCGTCGTTGCGTTTACATCCAGAGAAATTATACCGGGGTTCACGTTGGCGTTAGGCTTTCTGCTGGGCGGCATCATTTCACCGCCGGATGCCGTTTCTGCTACAGCTATAATGCGCAATCTGAAAGTGCCCAAGTCATACCTCAGTATCGCAGAAGGCGAAAGCTTGTTGAACGATGCTTCTTCTCTCATTGTTTTCCGCTTTGCGGTGGCAGCTATTTTAACAGGACAGTTCCACATTGGTGAGGCATCGGCAAACTTTGTATTGGTAGTTGCTCTTGGCATAGGAATCGGATTACTAGTAGGAATCATCTTTTATGGAATAACGCGGCTCTTGCCCACAACACCAAGCATTGAAATTGTGCTCACCTTTTTAGCCCCGTATTGTATGTACTATGCCGCCGAGCAATTTCACTTTTCCGGTGTGCTTGCCGTGGTTAGTGGCGGACTTTTGTTATCCAACATGCGACAGAGCATGTTGAACTACCGCAGCCGGATTGAAGGGGTCAATGTATGGTCTAACATTGTGTTTGTTTTAAACGGACTTGTTTTTCTTTTAATAGGATTAGAGCTTCCAATCATCATCGGACAATTAGGAAATATTAGCTTGTTCAAAGCAATAATGTATGGATTGGCAATCACAGGTATTTTAATTATTACACGTTTCGTTTGCACTTTTGGTGCAGCTCTCGTGACGAAAATAATGAGTCGCTTTATTACTGTTGCAGATCCAAATCCCGGATGGAAAGGTCCGTTGATACTCGGATGGGCTGGAATGAGGGGCGTGGTATCACTTGCAGCTTCATTATCAATTCCGATTTACATAACTGGGACGCAGCCCTTTCCTTTTAGAAATCTTATTCTTTTTATCACTTTCATTGTCATTCTTATCACCTTGGTTTTACAAGGGCTGACGCTTCCCTGGTTAATCAGAAAAGTGAATCTGGAAGATAAATCGAACTTATCCGAACAAGAACAGGAACTAATAATTCAGAAAAAAATGGCCGAGAGTTCTCTCAAGTATTTGCAGGAAAAATATGCAGAAGAAAAATCTAAAAATCAACACCTTAATGTGTTGCTTGAAAAACTGCAGTTAGATGTGAACTTTTTACAACAAGACTTTGAGATTTTAGTGAATTCAAGTAAAAATTCGTTATCTCAGTACCAGCGCATTTATCTGGATCTTTTAGAGCAGCAAAGAAATTGGCTAAACGATCTCAACGCGACTTCGGATTTTAATGAAGACCTCATTCGGAAAAATCTCGCACTAATAGATATGGAAGAATTCAGAGTGAGAGAAAGACTTTTAGAAGAAATGGAAGATGAATAAACCCTTTTTGCTCATAAAATGGACTTAAATGCTTTCTTGCAAATAGAACGTGAAGAAAATAGGGCAGTGAAAAAAAAGTGGATCCTGTTGGGATCGAACCAACGACCCCCTGATTATGAGTCAGGTGCTCTAACCGTCTGAGCTAAGGATCCTGCTTCGTTAGAAGCAAATATTTTCGAGAACTTAAAGGCAGCAAAAATAGGAAAATCGTTTATCACTCCTTCACTTCTTCAAATTCGATATAATCTCCGGGAGGTGATTTTTTGCTTTTTGGCTCTGGATCTGGCGAACCACCATTCATGTTTTGCTGATACATTTTTTCCTGCATCTCTCTAAAGCCCCTCTTCACCTGCTTTGTAGTACGGTAAATAGGAATGACAAACTGGAAAATAAACTTGTACAGCAGATAGAAAAAGAATACAAGGAAAAGAAACCTTAAAATCATAGCAAAACAAAGGTATAGACCACCGATTCAGCAAATCTCATTTGGAAGTTAATTAACGTTTGGCTTACCTTTGCTGCGGCAAAAGAAGATGAAAGGGAACGATGGCGTTCCCTTCTTCATTTCGGTTATGCAAACAGAAATTAGCGCAATAGAAAAAAAGGTAGCAGACTTGCTTCAGTCGCATCCAACTCATTTTGTTGTCGAGGTGCGTATTAAACCCACGAACAATGTGAAGGTGTTCATCGATGCTGACGACGGTATTGATCTGTCGAAATTGATTGATTACAACCGAAAACTGTATAAGCAGCTAGAAGAAAGCGACATTTTTCCTGATGGCAATTTCTCGCTGGAAGTTTCTTCTCCGGGGTTGGACGAACCGCTGAAACAATTTCGGCAATACAAGAAAAATGTTGGACGGTTTGTAGAGATTACGACTAACGAAGGCAGTAGAAAAGAAGGCAAACTGCTCGAAGTAACAGAAGACGGAGTTGTGGTAGAAACGGAATCAGGAAAAGGCAAAAAGAAGGAAGTAAAACAAGAGTCGATTTTATTCAGCGATATAAAAACAACAAAAATTCAGGTAAAATTTTAAGAGCAGCTTAAAGCTAAGTTAGCTGCAAGCTCACCTAAAAAACGAATTATGGCTAGTATCAACCTTATAGATGCATTCCAGGATTTCAAGGATGCAGAAAATATTGACCGCCCCACTTTAATGCGTGTTGTGGAAGATGTTTTTAAAACATTGCTTCGCAAAAAATACGGCAGCGATGAAACGTTCGACGTTATTGTGAATGCTGAAAAAGGTGACCTTGAAATTTTCAGACGCCGCAACGTAGTTGAAGACGGAGATATATATAATACGTTGGAAGAAATTGAGCTTACAGACGCCAAGAAAATTTCTCCGGACTACGAAGTTGGAGAAGAAGTTTACGAAGAAGTGAATCTCGAAGATTTTGGCCGCAGAGCTATCCTTGCTGCAAAACAAACTCTAGCCAGCCGCATTTCCGATCTGAAGAAAAATGTGCTCGCAAAAAAATACCAGGATAGGGTTGGCGAGATTATTAGTGCTGAAGTTTACCAGGTTTGGAAGAAAGAAATTTTGCTGCTCGATGAAGAGGGCAATGAATTGATACTGCCAAAAAGCGAGCAAATTCCACAGGACTATTTCAAAAAAGGTGAAAACATCCGTGCAGTGGTAAAGA
>JAEZJD010000241.1 GCA_023436425.1 Bacteroidota bacterium
AGTTTACATTACGCAAGATCTCGGTCTCGCAGACCAGAAGTACAAAGAATTTAAATACGATGAAAGTTGGTATGTGATTGCTGACGAGCAGAACTACCACATGAAAGTTCTTCAACTTATTTTGAAAAAGTTGGGAATGCCGTATGCTGATGCCATTCGTCACCTCAGTTATGGAATGGTTGATTTGCCCTCAGGGAGAATGAAAAGCCGTGAAGGAACTGTTGTCGACGCAGACGATCTCGTAGATGAAATGATGAACGTGGCTGCGCATCATACGAAGGAAAGTGGAAAGGTGCAGGATTTCAATGAGGCGGAATTGCAAGAGCTTTATGAGACGATTGGATTAGGCGCATTAAAGTTTTATCTGCTGCGTGTCGATCCAAAAAAGCGAATGGTTTTCAATCCGGAAGAATCGATCGACTTCCACGGATTCACAGGTCCGTTTATTCAATATACGCATGCAAGAATAAAATCAATTTTGAGAAAGGCAAACTTGGGTGAACCATTGCAATCTACGGTTACAGAGCAGCCCGGGTCGCTTGAGAAACTTGAAAAGGAACTACTGCTCTTGCTCGAGCAATATCCTTCAGTTGTTAGTAATGCGGCTGCGGAACACAACCCTTCTACAATTGCAGTGTATGCGTTTAATATAGCACAAAAATTCAATAGTTTTTACAGCGAACATTCTGTGCTGAATGCTGAATCCGAAGAAAAAAAGCAGTTGCGTTTGCAGCTGTCAAACCTCACCGCCAACATAATAAAAAACGCGATGCATTTGCTAGGAATAAAAGTGCCGGACCGAATGTAGTTACTTCAAAACGACTGCTGCCAGCGGCGGCAATTTCAAGGTTATTATATACTGGTTAAGTTTGGCGTCAATAACGTCGCAGCCGATTTTTTCGTTAATGAAATCACCTGTGCCCCAATATTTCTTGTCATCACTGTTGAAGATTTCTTTTTTGTAGCGATGCGAAACATTAATTTCCCAATGATCTTTCGGAATCGGATTTAAATTCAATATCACCAACAAGTCATCGTTTTTCTTTTTTCCTTTTCGACGGTAAGCAACAACACATTCATCGCGATGATTCAGATCGACCCATTCAAACCCTGCAGGATCGAATTGCAAGCTATACAACGCGGGTTCATTTCTGAGAAGATGATTTAAATCCTTCACACACTGCTGCAACTTTTCGTGCGGCGCAAACTGCAGTAGCTGCCAATCGAGTTCTGAACTGTGGTTCCATTCACTTGTTTGTCCAAATTCGTTGCCCATGAACAGCAGCCTTCCGCCCGGATGCGTCCACATGTACGTATACATCGTTCTGAGATTCGCAAACTTTTGCCATTCGTCGCCTGGCATTTTGTATAGCATCGGCGACTTGCCGTGCACAACTTCATCGTGACTGAAAGGAAGCATGAAGTTTTCGTCGTAGAAATACATCATGCTAAATGAAAATTTATCCTGTACCGAGGGGCGAAAGAAGGGATCGTATTTAAAATAATCGAGTGTGTCATGCATCCAGCCCATCATCCATTTCATTCCGAATCCAAGTCCGTCGGTAAAAGTTGGTTTCGAAATTCCGGGCCAATCGGTTGCCTCTTCCGCAATGGTTTGCACATCAGGGAAATCGCGAAAGATCGTTTCATTTAAGTCCTTGATAAAAGCGATGGCTTCAAGGTTTCCATTTCCGCCGAATTCGTTTGGCTCCCACTCTCCTTCGTTGCGTGAATAGTCCAGCCGCAACATGGACGAAACAGCATCCACTCTAATGCCGTCAATGTGAAAATGTGTAAACCAAAAATGCGCACTGCTGATCAAAAAAGATTTTACCTCTCCCCTTTTGTAATTAAAAATATAACTGTTCCAATCCGGATGAAAACCTTTGCGCATGTCTGCATACTCGTAGGTGTGTGTGCCGTCAAACATAAACAGCCCATGTGCATCATGAGGAAAATGCGATGGTACCCAATCAAGAATAACACCGATGTTATTTTGATGAAGTTGATCAATCATGTACATCAGGCCTTCCGGTTCGCCGAATCGTGATGTTGGTGCGAAAAAACCGGTGCACTGATAACCCCAGCTGCCATCGAAGGGATGCTCCATTACAGGCATTAATTCGACATGTGTAAAGCGCATTTCTTTAATGTATTCAACTAATCTCTGCGTTTGATATTCATATGTATTGTATGAGTGTTCGTCATTTTTGTCCGGGCGCATCCAGCTCGCCAGATGCAGTTCATAAACACTCCACGGTGCATCCAAAGCGTTGTACTTTTTACGGTTGTGCATCCACGTTTCATCGTTCCATTCATAATCTAGATCCCAAGTAATTGTTGCCGTTTTTGGTCTTTGTTCCCAGTAATTGGCGAACGGGTCACCCTTTTCCGTAATCCGGTTTTTGTATCCAACGATGTGATACTTATAAAGTGTATTTTTCTGAACGTTGGGAATAAAACCTTCCCAGATGCCGCTTTTGTCCCAACGAGGCGTTAATGGATGTGCATCTGCATCCCAGTTGTTGAAGCTTCCGATTACGGATACCTTCACTGCATTTGGAGCCCAGACGCAGAAGTAGTATCCTTCGCGATCAAATACTTTTATTTTTTTGGAACCGAATTTTTCATAGAGCCGGTAATGCGTTCCGTTTCGAAATGTTTCAATGTCATCATCATAAAGAATGGAATAGTTCCACACCGGCTTTGACGTATCAACAAAATTCCTGTCTTCGAATCGCTCCGTTGGGCCTGGAGTGCCGGTTAGATCATTTTCTGATTTTTCTGTCATCAAGTTTTAATAGCAAAATGCTATCCCTCGAGTGTGAATCCATTGGGAATAACGGCACCTTTCTTAAGTACGACAACTCCTTCTTTCACAGTATACAATTCAGAATCGTCATCGTGCAAATGCGTGCCGCCGACTATGCGAACGTTGTCGCCAATTCTGCAGTTTTTGTCGACTATTGCATTTTGAATATAACAATTGCTGCCAACGCCAAGCTCCGGAAGTCCGTGATCGTGGTCTACTGCGATATCTTCCAGCGTTTCGTAATAATCGCTGCCCATCAGGTATGTGTTCGACAGCACAGAATTAAATCCCACTCTCGAACGAATACCTATCACAGAGTTTTCAATTCTTTCGGCATTGATAATGCATCCATCTGCAACAATGGTATGATCTAAGTAGGTATTTCTAACCTTGGCTGGTGGCAGCATGCGTGCACGGGAATAAATAGTTTTTGTTTCATCAAAAAGATTGAACTCCGGAATGTCCTTGGTCAACGCAAGATTAGCATGAAAGAACGCCGGCACATTTCCTATGTCTTCCCAGTAACCTTCGTATTGATAACTTGCTACGGTGTACTTTCCGATTGATTCAGGAATTATTTCTTTGCCGAAATCTGCAGCGCCTTTCTTCTCGTCCAACAACAGATCAAATAGTAATTGACGGTTAAATATGTAAATCCCCATCGACGCCAGGTACACTTTGCCAAGGTTGCGCATTTCTTCTCCTGTGTCGCTCACCCAATCTTCCAAGCCTGATTTTGGTTTTTCGATAAAGGATGTTATTAATCCATTTTCTGTCTTGAGAATACCAAAATCGGATGCTTCTTTTTCCGTGACCGGTATTGTTGCGATGGTAATGTGCGCTCCTGATTTTTTATGCTCAGCAAGCATTTCCTGGAAATCTATTTGGTATAACTGATCGCCTGAGAGGATCAGCACATAGTCGCTGTCAAACGGAGCGATATGCCGCAAACATTGACGAACGGCATCGGCAGTTCCCTGGAACCATGCACGGTTATCAGGAGTTTGTTCCGCAGCAAGTATGTCAACAAAAGCAGAACTGAAAGCGCTGAAGTGATAAGTATTTTTTATGTGCCGGTTCAACGACGCAGAATTGTACATCGTTAACACAAACATTCTTGTTATACCTGAATTGATGCAGTTGGAGATTGGAATATCTACGAGCCGATATTTACCTGCAATAGGTACGGCAGGCTTTGACCGGCTTGCTGTTAGCGGGTACAATCTCGTTCCTGCCCCTCCGCCTAGGATTACTGACAAAACTTCCTTACTCATTACAATTGATTTATTTCTTTACTAATCATCGCTGTCATTTAAGGGATTTATACAAGTTGATGTATTCACTTGCCGATTGATCCCAGGAGTTATCAATGTGCATCATATAGCTGCGCATCCAATTGTACAGATGTGGTTTGTTCCAATAAAGATCGATGGCACGGCCAACGCTGTGGGTTATATCGCCAACAGTTGCATTGTTAAACCTAATGCCATATCCTTGCCAATCCCCAAAGTCTTTCACCGTGTCTTTTAATCCACCTGTATTTCTCACCATAGGCACTGTTCCATATCTAAGCGCATACAATTGATTCAAGCCGCAAGGCTCAACTCGACTTGGCATCAACAAAAAATCTGCGCCAGCATACATTAAATGGCTCAGGCTTTCATTGTAGCCAATATAAGTGTTCACATAACCGTTTAGCTGATGTTTTACCTCATCAAGTTTGTTTTCCACAGCAGCATCTCCGGAGCCGAGCACCAGAAAGTTAGCGTTGCCATGATGGTGATAAATAGAACTGCGAATGGCATCAGGCAAAACGTCGGCGGCCTTCTCACCCACCAGACGACCAATAAATGCAATGAGCGGCTTATCGGGATCAAGACCGAACATCTGCGCCAGCTCTTTTTTGTTTTTTCTTTTTCCTTCCTTCACCAGGTGGTCGTCGTAGTTTTTAATAATCAATTGATCTTTTGTTGGATCCCACACATCGGCATCTATTCCGTTGATGATTCCGACACTTTTTCCCTGCTCGTACTGAATTAAATTCTCAATTCCGTTTGCCGAAAATTTCAATTCGTCCAAATAGCTCGGACTAACAGTTGTCACTTTCCAGGCGCATTTGATTCCCGATGCAAGTGGATTGATCATATTGTTCCAATCGAGCAAGCCCCAACGCCATTGGTCATATGATGGCAGCAAATACCACTTATCCCAACTAAACTGTCCCTGGTATTGAGCATTGTGAATGGTAAATACGGTGGGTATATCGCCAAGTTTTTTAAAGTCGTAGCAATGTTGAATAAAAAATGGAATAAGGCCCGTGTGATGATCGTGACAGTGGATAATGTCAGGCTTATGGTGCCATTTGCTCATCCAATCGCAAACAGCTATCTGAAATCCGAGAAAGCGTTCCGTGTCGTCATCGTAGCCATAAATTTTTTCGCGGTCAAGTAAGCCGTTGATATCTACGAGGTAAAGGTCGAAACCGAGCTTATTTGTTTTTTCCTTTATGACTGCATAATTAAAATTATGCTGCCCCAGCCTTTGATTGCCTTCATGAACAAGCTCCCATTCGTTTTCGTATAAAAACTTTGTGCGGTACATGGGCATTACCACTTTTCCGATGTGCCCAAGATCTGTTTGATATTTCGGCAATGCACCAACCACATCGCCCAACCCACCTGCCTTCGCTACCGGATAACATTCCGCCGATACATGTATGATTTCCATATCCTAATCCGGATTTGAAGTTAGACAAATCTTTTTTGAAGGCTGGGAAGAGGTTTGTCAGAAATTTTGTTTGATAAACTTATTATTTTCACCGCCATTAAAACAACACTATGAATCAATCAACGCGATGGTCACAATTCGGAGTCTTGATTTCGGTTTTTTTCTTTTGGGGCTTTGTTGCGGCGAGTAACGACATTCTAATACCGGTTTTTAAGGAGCAATTGCATTTGGAGCAATGGCAGGCACAAATGATTTCTTTTGCTTTTTATGTGGCTTACACGGTTGGTTCTCTCATTTATTTTTTTGTAAGCAAGGCAAGTGGTGGAGATATTTTGAACAGGTTAGGTTACAAAAATGGTATTGCCGTTGGTTTGATTATTTCCGCTTTAGGGACTTTGTTGTTTTATCCCGCAGCTGAAAACGCTTCGTTCTTTTTAATGATCACCGGTTTGTTTATTGTCGGATTAGGTTTTTCGCTCCAGCAAACCGCAGCCAATCCGTTAGCTATTGTAATGGGCGATCCTCGTGGCGGCTCTCAAAGGTTAAGTTTGGCAGGTGGCATCAACAACTTTGGTACTACAATTGGCCCACTCATTATAAGTTTCGCGATTTTTGGAAGTATAACTGCTTCCTCTACCAATGTTGCCGATATCGGTGCCGTAAAAACTCCCTACCTGATGTTGGGAGCTGCATTTTTAATTGTAGCAATCATCTTCAAGTTTTCTTCGGTACCAAATAAAATTGATTTAAATACGTCGGCAGAAGAAACAGAAAAAGAAGTGAGTAAAGTGGCAACGCCAACCGATGTTACAGATGCGTATGCATTACCGGCAAGGAAAGGCGCACTTAACTACTCGCAACTCGCGTTGGGAATGGTAGCCATCTTCGTGTATGTGGGCGTGGAAGTTTCTACCGCCGCGAACCTGCCTGAGTTTATGCGTCAACACGTTACCGTAAATGGTGCCCCAATTCCCACGGAAAGGATTGCTCCGTTCGTTTCGCTTTTTTGGGCGAGTTTGATGATTGGCAGGTGGACATCCTCAGTTGGTGCATTTAATGTAAGCGCTACTGCGCAATCTATCCTCCGGTTTGTGATGCCATATCTTGCGTTTGGTGTTTTTCTCTTGGTCAATAAAATTGCCAACCACGATATCACTCCATTTTATATATATGCTTTGATCATTGTCGTTCTCATCGTTGCAGACCTGCTCAGCCGCGGCAATCCTGCACGGCAGCTACTGATTTTTTCCGCACTTGGGATCACTGCATTATTTATAGGCATGCTGGCGGATGGTATGGTGAGTGTTTACGCATTTACAAGTGTTGGGTTGTTTTGCTCTACTCTCTGGCCATGCATATTTACGTTGGCGATTGCCGGTTTGGGAAAACATACAAACGAAGGTGCAAGCTTCCTGGTAATGATGATTATGGGCGGCGGAGTCATCAGTCTTCTTCAGGGATATTTATCCGGCAATCATTTGCTCGGAATTCAATGGTCGTATTTGGTTGGGGTTGGTTGCTTTCTTTATCTGGCTTATTACGCTATTAAAGCAAAATCTGTTTTGAAGGCGCAGGGAATTGATTACGACAAAAAAGTTTCGGCAGCACATTAAACCAAACAAAATGACTATTGCAAACGAGTTTGCCATCGGCATAGACATCGGTGGTACTAACACCAAGTATGGCATTGTAAACCATCGTGGTGAAATCTTTGAAAAAGGCGAGCTAAAAACTGATGACTATCCGGAGGTGGAGCAGTTTGTTGATGCATTGTCAGAAGTGCTCACTCCCTTCATCGAAAAGCATGAGACAACCGGAAAGGTAAAAGGTATCGGTATTGGTGCACCAAATGGAAACTTCTACACCGGAACTATTGAATATGCACCGAATCTTCATTGGAAAGGCATTGTGCCTTTAACAAAGCTTGTCACCGCGAAATTCAACCTTCCATCATCACTAACAAATGATGCAAATGCTGCAGCAGTTGGCGAAATGAATTATGGCGCAGCACGCGGCATGCGTGATTTCATCATGATAACTTTGGGCACTGGGGTCGGTAGCGGTATTGTTGCCAATGGCCAACTAATCTATGGTCACGATGGGTTTGCGGGAGAATTGGGGCACACGATCATTCGTCCGGGAGGTAGAAAACATTGGGCTACAGACCTGGATGGTTCCCTCGAAGCATATTGTTCTGCAACGGGCATAGTGCTGACCGCAAAAGAGCTTTTGCAACAAAATCCTGAAATGGAAAGTTTATTGAGAAATTATAGTGACGAAGAAATAACCGCTAAACTGGTTTTTGAATGTGCAAAAAAGAATGATGAAATAGCGCAACAAACATATCAGTTTACGGGGCAAGTTCTTGGAGAAGCACTTGCGAATTTTATCATGTTTTCCTCTCCTGAAGCGATTGTTCTTTTTGGCGGCGTTATTAAAGCGGGGGATCTAATTTTAAATCCAACCAAAGAGCACATGGAAAAAAATCTGCTTCCGATTTTCCAGAATAAAGTAAAATTAATCTTCAGTGAACTTAAAGAAGCCGACGCTGCAATTCTCGGCGCCAGTGCACTTGTTTGGGATTTGAGAGATTAATTCAATCGGTGTTAGCTGATGCTGCATTCACCAACAACTATTATAAAGAAATACATTAACGCAAATCTTCGCAATGGCGGGAACATTCTCGTTAATTTAGCCGCTTCGTGAAGCATCTAAAAGCACTAAAAAAATATTTCTGGAAGTACCGGCTGCGACTCGGGATAGGTATTTTCTTCATCATCATTTCTAATTATTTCGGTGTGCTTGCGCCGCAAATCACCGGATTTATTATCTATTTCGTGCAGCGAACGTTGCCGGGTTATGAAGCACATGCTCCCGTACGATCTTACGACGTACTCGTCAAGAAATTTATTTCTATTCTTGAAGCAAGTACCTACACGCCTCTCAGAGTTGTCATCATTTGCGGCGTCACCATTCTGGTTTTGGCGCTGCTTCGCGGCTTTTTTATGTTCCTCATGAGGCAAACAATTATCGTGATGAGCCGGCACATTGAATACGACCAAAAAAACGAGGTGTTTGGGCACTATCAAAAGCTTGACCTCGGTTTTTACAAAGTGCACAGCACCGGTGATTTAATGAGCAGAATGGCGGAAGATGTAAGCCGCGTGAGAATGTTTACAGGTCCGGCAATTATGTATTTGGTCAATCTTGTCACACTCATTTCAATGAGCGTCTTCTTTATGCTGAAACGAGATGTTGAACTCACCCTTTACGTTCTTGCGCCTTTACCCATTTTAGCAACGACCATCTATTTCGTTAATACCATTATTCACAGAAAAAGTGAAGCATTGCAGGCGGCGCTCGGCAGACTGACAACCAATGCACAGCAATCTTATTCCGGCATTCGTGTGATTAAATCATTTGCACAGGAAAACGCGATGTACAAAAATTTTGATGCAAACAGCGAAGACTACAAACAACAGGCAGTGAGCCTTGCAAAAGTGGAAGCACTTTATTTCCCGTCAATGACTTTGCTCATCGGACTTAGTACGCTTCTAACGGTGATGATCGGTGGCATTTATTACATCAATGGTCACAGAGAAATAGGAATCGACGCCATCATCGAATTCGTTATTTACATCAACATGCTCACTTTTCCTGTAAGTGCCATTGGCTGGACAGCGAGCATGATTCAGCGTGCGTCTGCATCCCAAAAAAGGCTCAATGAATTTTTACATACGCAACCCGCAGTAAGGGAGCCCAAAAACTCCGTCGCCGCTGAACTGACCGGAGCTATAGAGCTTCAGAACGTAAGCTTTACTTACGCACACACTGGGATAGAGGCATTGAAAAACATCTCATTAAACATTCATTCCGGCGAAAGAATCGCTTTAGTCGGAAGAACAGGAAGTGGCAAAACTACTATGGCGCAATTGATGATGCGCTTATTTGATGCATCGTCTGGAAAAATTCTGTACGACGGAATAGACATTCGCAATCTGGCTTTGGATGAACTACACAAGCAGATTAGCTACGTACCGCAGGATGGATTTCTCTTTAGCGACAGCATAGAAAACAATATTGCTTTCGGGGCAAGAGAAAGCAATGCCTCGCAGGTGCAGGAGGCGGCGAAGATGGCTGTTGTTGCCAGCGACATCGAAAATTTTCCTAAGCAATATCAAACGCAGATAGGTGAAAGAGGGGTTTCTTTAAGCGGCGGACAAAAGCAGCGAATTTCCATTGCCCGTGCATTATTAAAGGATGCTCCCATTCTAATACTCGACGACTGCCTGAGTGCAGTTGACTCGAAAACTGAAAAGGAGATTATTGAAAATTTGAATGTGGCGCTGAAGGGAAAAACGGCTATTCTGATCACGCACAGAATTTTCAATCTCATAAACTTCGACAAAATCGTTGTTTTGGAAGAAGGCAGAATCAAAGAGTTGGGTTCGCACGATCACCTCATGGCGCTGCGCGGAACATATTACAATTTGTTCCAGGAACAATTGAGGGAACATGCCGATGAGCCGAATGCTGCAAATTTGGCTGTTGATAAAACATAATTATATTTGTAACAGTTAACCAAAACGCATTTTTAAAACTGTAAAAAACTTACATCGTGGCGTACGAGAATAATGAAAAGAAAATTGAAAGCATTTACAGCAAACGAATCAGAGCCGGCAAGCGCAGGACTTATTTTTTTGATGTGAGAGCAACGCGTGGAAACGATTATTACCTGACTATTACAGAAAGCCGTAAACGGTTTAACGACAATGGCTATGACCGTCACAAGATTTTCCTCTACAAAGAAGACTTCAACAAGTTCATCAAGGCGCTGACAGAAGCTGTTGACCATGTGAAAACGCAATTGATGCCTGATTTTGATTTTGACGCTTTCAACCATGACGATGCTGTAGAAGGTGAAGAGCACGAGAGTGATGTTGCTGCTGAACTGGATGTTCAGTCATCAGCTCCATCGGCGGCGCCTACACCGTCTTCCTCCGAAGAAGTCGATAAGTGGTAACAAGTTTGCTCCGAAAATATTTGCCTCGCGATGCGAGGCTTTTTTTTGCCCGATTATAGGATTGTTACTGAGGCAATAATAACTGAGCGGCAGTATTTCGGATCTTCGTAAACGAAAAAATCAAATAGATGTTTAAGATTGTCATCATTTCATCTAGTGTTCGAACAGGGAGAATGAGTCACCGTGTGACATTATTCTTCAAGAAATTTATCGAGGAGCGCCAAATCGGATCAGTAGAAATTATAGACCTGCTGGAGTACAATTTTCCGGTTTTTGATGAGCGGATAAGCAAGATTGATCAACCTTCGGAAAACATGCTGCGGTTTTCTGAGAAAATAAAAAGTGCAGATGGTATTGTCATCGTCACGCCTGAGTATAACGGTGGATACCCCGCGAGTCTGAAAAACGTCATTGATCTTTTATATTCGGAATGGAAGAGAAAACCAATTGCGCTTGCTACGGTTTCTAACGGTCAGTACGGCGGCACGCAGGTAATGACATCGTTGGTATTTACCTTATGGAAAATCGGCGCGTGGGTTGTGCCGGCAATGTTCAGGGTTTCGAAAGTGCAGGACGCTTACGATGAAAACGGTAATGCAACTGAGCCCAAAACAACAGAATTTGCACAAAAGTTTTTAGATGAACTGGTATGGGCAATGGAAGCAACAAACAGAATGAAAACGGGATAAACTATCTTGTGATTGCAAGCTTTTTCACCATCTCATCCGAAACGGGATCTGCATATATTCCATAGCCATTCACCAGCGTCCCTTTCAATCCTTCGTGTGAAGAAATGGCATATACAATACTGCTGTCATCAGGATTGCTCGGTCCTTCGAATCGGTGAAATTCATCAATCTGAAAGTCATCGGGATCTAAATGACAGTCAAGCGATTTACATTGCAGGCCTGTTGAGTCCAGGTTGAAATCATGAATATAGCCCTTCGCTTTAAGTCCATTCAGCGCATCTGAAAGGGTTGTGTAGGCTTCCATGTTGCAAAGGTAGCGTTAAGTGCATTAGGAGATTAAAACGGACATGATTTTGCCGCGCAGGAATGTTGCAGCATTGCGTAACTATTTTGCTACCAGTTCCTGATGCAGTTTTTCTAATTTTTCCAGCGGGTCGTCACAAAAACCAGGATGTACTTTCGAGGTTTGAATAATCGTACTTTTTGTTGCCGTCAACCACCGGAATCTGCTCGCTGCATCGAGTTTTGATATCGGTGAATTAGTCATGTTGCCACAACATATTTCCCGAAAACCATCAAGAGTCTGCGACAACTGATGAATGTTAACATCGCGATAAAAACTTTTCAAACGATACTCGTCGATGGTGAATTTCATTTGTAAAAACTTTTTCGACGGGCAATACAAAATCACTCCAATGTTGATGAACTCCTCTCGTTCCGGACGAGGCACATATCTGATGACCGCATATTCAAATAAGTTGGTTCCTTGCATCGATAGCTTCGTTTAAGAAAATGTGAGAAGACCGCAATCTTGTTGTAAAATAATTCTGATACACTTCTTTTACGTCATTCGTCGGCTCGTCAAAAGTTGCCTTTAACCAGTCGTCTGGAATGATGGCACACAAAGCCGCAATTTTCTCGGCAGAAATTTTTTGCGTTAACTGTTCCGCCGCAGTTTCCAACTCAGATGCAAAAGGGAGCATTACATGATCTTTTATCTGCGGAAAAGGTTTTGTTGCATGAAGCTGCCACCCACTCCAGTTATGATGAAAATAAAGCGAGGCACCATGATCAATAAGCCAAAGTTCTTTTTGCCAGATGAGCATATTTGTATTGCGATAAGAACGGTCAACATTCGTAAGCAAACTATCCAGCCAAACTATTTTGCTTGCTAAAAGCGGTTCCACTTTGTGAACGGCAGGATCGAAAGTAATTGCTCCCTGTAAATAATGTAATCCGAGATTCAGACCGATGCTAAACTTCATCAGGTCCTGAATTTCTTCGTCCGGTTCCGTTCTTCCAAAGCCTTCATCAAGGTTAGCAAACACGATCTCTGGAACATTCAGTCCGGCAGCTCTCGCCAGTTCTCCTCCAAGCAATTCGGCTATTAATGCTTTTACTCCCTGCCCTGCTCCACGAAATTTTATGACGTAAAGAAACTCATCATCTGCTTCCGCAATGGCGGGCAGAGACCCGCCTTCTCTTAAAGGGGTGACGTAGCGGGTAACGTTCACCGTCCGAATTGCAGGAGCGTTCATTGTTGCAAAGGAAAAGCATTCGTTGCATTTGGGAATTACAACGAGCCGGTTTCGGAATATTATTCGTCAACAGCTCCCGGAAAGATTCGGTTGATACACGAACTTTAATTCTTATACGTTTCCGACATTTCTTTTATTAAATCTGATATTTCTTTTCTCAATGAAAGCGGCTGCAGCACTTCCACATTTTTGCCGAAGGAAAGAATGGCCATTTTTAGTTCAGTCGTTATGTACACTTCCATTTCCACAATAACGTGCCCGGTTGTTTCATCAATTATTTTTTGAGATTGATGCAGCGGCTGCGTGGTTATATACGGCATTTGTTCCGGAAGGAAAGACAACCGGACTCTCTCAGGATTTGCGTCGTGGAGCTGCGTAATCCCAAAAGAATATTTGAAAAACTTTGCAGGCGAAAAACTCTCATCGGTAATAAAATTTTCTTTAGACCGCGAAATTTTTTTAATTCTGTCCAGGGCAAGCACAATGACTTTTTCATTTATGGTCGAGAAGCCAACAGCATACCACCTGTTGCGATATTCCTTTAGTAAGTAAGGAGAAAAGTTGTGTGTCTTTTCTTCCTTGCCGAAACCCTGGTACACGATCTGCAAAACGCTTTTTTCAACAATGGCTTTCAGGATTTTTTCCAGCCATTGGCTGCCTTCGGATTTTATTGGTTCTTCTACCTGAAGAATTTGTTTTTCGGATTTTCCTAAAATTTTGCTCACCCGGTATCCTTCAATCACTTTGTTAATTGCGTTTTCAAATTGCTGAAACATTTTTGTTCCTTTCAGCTGATGCAGTAACGCCGTTGAGTAATCCAGCGCCTCTATTTCGTCTACCGTGAGCGGAAATTCTTTTATCGAAAAATCGTTTTCTGTGTAGCAATATCCATTGTGTACACGGTCGAACTTGATGGGTGCACTGTAAATCTCTTTCATTCGTTGAATGTCCTTGCTGAACAAAGAATTGGAAATAGAAACACCGAGTTGATCTTGTATCTTTTCCACGATCATTTCCATGCTGGGATAGCGTTTCATCGGGTTCGTCAAACAAGAATCGATCACGCGATAGCGTAACAGTGCGTTTTTGTTTACAGGCATCGTTGTTTGAATGAGGTGAAAAAAAATACTTGCGCCAAGTTATTGTTTCTTAGTCTGGAGTTTGGTATTATTTCTTTTGTTTATAGCCGATTTAGATTTCAGGTTCATCGTTTTTATGAAATTATAAGACAGTGTCAGCTTGTAATTTCTGGTGTTTGTGCTACTATAGTTGTTCAGAATAAAATTGGTTCCAAAAGCAACAGTTTTATTCTCCTGTTGAATGAACGGATCAATGGCATTGAACGAGATAATAACTTTTTTATTGAGAAATTTGCCTTGCACACCGAGGTTCATACTTGCCGTGCTTCTGACGCTGCCTTGAGGATTTGCAAAACGGTTCAATGTAAAATTTCCGGTGAAGATGTACAGGTCCTTAATTGAATAGTTCGAGTTTATATTCGAGGTAAGTGAACCTCCGTTTCTGAACTTTCGTATCTCGCGGTCATAGTCACTGTACTGATTGTACGTGTAGCTGGCGCTTAAATTGAACCGTAATTTCTTATTAATTGAGTATCCGCTCCAGGTGCTTACCTCCCACTCTTTTCTGCCGCTGATATTCTGCCATGTGATCTCGGTTTTTCCATCCGGATTCAGGGTTCGTACTTGGCTGAAGATATTCTGCACTATGTTGTAGCCCAAACCCATATTCGCATAAAACAACGATTTGTTTCTTCCTAAAACAACGTCAAAATTGTGTACAGTTGAAGCTTCAAGCTGAGGATTTCCAAATCTGGTGTTATATGCATCTGAGAAGTCGATTGTAGGATTCAGTTCATTAATTCCCGGTCTCCTTATCGTGCGACGGTATTTCACGTTTACATTCCAAATGTCTTTCCAGCCGCTGTTAAAAGTTACAAAAGGAAGAGGAGTCCAATAGCTGTTTGTCGTGTCCGGATTGTTGGTGTGAAAATCGAAGTTAATATTGGTTTGATCCGCCGCCACTCCTGCAGTCAGGCTGCTTTTCGGAGATAAAGATTGTTTGACAGACAGACGCAAACTGTTGATGTTTTGTTTGAACACAAACCTGTTGCTCAATAAATCCATCGGCGTCATTTTGCCGTCGCTTTTTCGTTTGTAAGCAGCATTTGTTTCCATGTTGCTTCTGGTGCCGTTGAGGGTGCTGCCAAATGCGAAAGATGTTTTTTTATTGGATAAGGGTCTGTCGTACGTCAGCTGAAGTTGATAACTGTTCGTGCCATTTGTCGATAGTTGTGTCTGAGTTGAATCCTGTCCAGTAAAAATCATCTCGGGCGTGAAAAATTGCTGATAGAAAAGCCTGTCCTGCAGCGAATTGGAACGACTTGCATTTGCATGAAGTTTGAAAGATTCTCCCGGATTTTTTGTTTTTAATATATACCCAAAATTTATGGTCTCATTATTATTGTTACCATTGCTGGCAATGCGTCTCTTGCTAAACTTGTAAAGCTGATCAAGCCTGTTCAGGTGACGATATTCAGTGTTGTTACCGTTGTCATAATCATTGCTGTTATACTGCAGCGTTAGGCTGATTGATTGAAATTTATTGATTTCATAATCGAAATTCAGCCGTGCATTAGGACGAACGTTTTTATTTGTGTAGTTGTTGTTCGTGTTAAGGTGCGAAGATGAATCAGCGAAGATGTTTTCGCGAATGGAATACCCATTGCCGGTAAAATTATTTTTTGCCGCACCTGCGTTTATATTTAATGCTAAGCCCTGCTTTCTATAATTGAAGTTGCCATTGCCACCAATTTCTCCGCGAGTACCTGTGTAAGTTGTTAGCCTTCCGCCCATTCCTACAGAACCCTTCCGGGTAATGATGTTGATGACTCCACCTTCTTCGTTTGCATACTGCGGTGGCGGGTTGGTTAGCACTTCAATTTTTTCTATGGAACTGCCCGGCAGTGATTCGAGCAAATCCTGCATTTGCTGAACATTCAAGTTTACCGGCTTGTCATCTATCAATATTTTCGGTTCTTTCCCTCTTACCAGAATTTTGCCATTTGGATCTTTTGTCACCAGTGGTGCGTTAGCGAGCAAATCACTCGCATTACTTCCCTGGCTCAAAGCAGACTCGCCTGCATTGAAAGTGATATTTCCGTCTTTCGATTGAATCAGTGGTTTTTCTGCATACACAATAATTTCTTGCATCTTCCCAGCTGTTGCCTGTTTGAGAATTAAATCCCCGAGGAAAAAATCACTTCTTTCCGACCGGATGTGTATGCTGTCGATCGTAACGCTCACCAAACCAACATAGGACACGTGCAACCTGTAGAAATCGAATGGAAGATCGTCGAAAAAGAAAAGGCCATTTTTATCTGTGGCTATAGTTACCTTTTTTGTGCTGTCGGTGAATGGTTGTAATTGAACGGAGGCGCCTTCTAAGGCGTTACTTTTTTCGTCGAGTACAGAACCGGAGAGAATACCTTGCTGCGCCTTAAGTGTGAGACTTACAAGCAGGCACAAGCAGCAGAAAATTCTCTTCATCTGATCAAAGGTACTCGCATTGAAGCTACAGCAGATGTTGTTCCTATGTAAATGCTTTGTAAAAACGCCTTGGGTTTGCGTGACATACTGTCACTACTGCTGTTATTGGGTTATCTTTGCGCTTCATTTTCGGTAATGAACGAAGTTTTAATTGAAAACCAACACGACGAAACGAGACAGGGCGAAGCTTTTAGTCCTTTTGTAAATGATCCAAACATTTACAAACGTCATTTTTACATAGAAAGCTATGGCTGTCAAATGAATTTTAGCGACAGCGAAATTGTTGCATCCATTCTGAGCAAAGAAGGTTTTGGTGCTACGAAGAATTACGAAGATGCAGACCTGGTTTTATTAAATACTTGCTCCATCCGGGAAAAGGCGGAACAAACCGTACGCAAACGATTAACGGAATTTCGCAAGTTGAAAAAGCAAAAGCCCGGCACCTTGGTTGGCGTTCTCGGTTGCATGGCTGAACGGCTAAAATCCAAGTTTCTGGAGGAAGAAAAGCTGGTTGATCTCGTGATTGGGCCCGATGCCTACCGTACCATACCGCAGCTTATAGCAGAAGCGGAAGGTGGGCAAAAAGCAGTTAACGTTTTGCTTAGCCGCGAAGAAACTTACGCTGACATCTCCCCTGTGCGGCTGAATAGTAATGGCATATCTGCTTTTGTAAGCATTATGCGCGGATGCAATAACATGTGTTCTTTTTGCGTAGTACCGTTCACCCGCGGACGTGAACGCAGCCGTGACGCAGCGAGCATCATTAAGGAGTGCCAAGATTTGTTCAACTCCGGTTACAAAGAAGTGACATTGCTTGGACAAAATGTGGATAGCTATTACTACACACCTCCTGAACATGCGCCTGTCACATTTGCCGGCTTGCTGGAAAGAGTTGCGCAAATTTCACCTGAACTACGCGTAAGGTTTTCTACTTCACACCCAAAAGATATTACCGACGATGTGCTGCATACAATAGCTAAGTACGAAAACATTTGCAAGTACATTCATCTGCCACTGCAAAGCGGAAGTACAAGGGTGCTTCAACTAATGAACCGCAGCTACACACGTGAATGGTACATGGCTAAGGTGGATCGCATCAAAGAAATTCTTCCCGACTGCGGTATAAGCTCCGATGTTATTGCCGGCTTTTGTACAGAGACGGAAGAAGACCACAGAGACACATTGTCTTTAATGGAGTTTGCGCAGTATGATATGAGCTATATGTTTTTTTATAGTGAACGTCCGGGAACTCTGGCAGAACGCAGGTATCGGGATGACGTTCCGCTGGAGGTGAAAAAGCGAAGGCTGCAGGAAATTGTTGACTTGCAAAATAAATTGTCGAAAGACAGCAATGAAAAGGATTTGGGAAAAACTTTCAAGGTTTTGATAGAAGGTAATTCAAAGAAAAATGAAGAATATTGGATGGGACGAAGCAGTCAGAATAAAGTTATTGTATTTCCAAAAGCTTCACATGGTTACAAACCCGGAGACTATGTCGATGTGAAAGTTCACGACTGCACGCAGGCGACGTTGATTGGACAAATAGTATAAACAAGAAGAATGGACATTCAAAATATTAAAAACAGGTTCGGAATTATTGGAAACTCTCCTGCACTGAATTATGCTATGCAGGTTGCGGTGCAGGTGGCGAATACAGATCTTACTGTTCTAATAGTGGGTGAAAGCGGCGTTGGAAAGGAAGCTTTTTCCCATATCATTCACTCTCTTTCTGCGAGAAAGCACAATCCGTTTATAGCTGTAAACTGCGGCGCTATACCTGAAG
>JAEZJD010000038.1 GCA_023436425.1 Bacteroidota bacterium
TTCCCATACACTCAGCCACACTACTTCTTTTTTGTGTTGTGTAGCAATGTCTATTGCTTGTTGCATCAGTGTACTGCCCGCACCTGTTCCAATCATTTCTTTCATCACATACAACCGTGCAATTTCAATTGCATCCACGTTTTTCAGTTCATCAGGCTTTTTCCCGTCGCGGATTTTTGCATAGCCCGCAATTGAATTGTTGTTGTATGCGAGTAAAAAAATATTTTCCGGTTTTCCCACCTCCAGCATCAGCCTTCCTTTTGTAAACTGCTCGTTCAAAAACTTCTGCATGTCCGCCTCAGTGTTATAGGCAGCAAACGTGTCAAAAAATGTTTGTCGGCTTATTTCTGCTATTGTTTCAGCATCAGCTATTGTGGCGTGACGAATGGAAAGATTACCAGAATTCATGGAAAAAAGTTCTGCAAATTATTGCTATTTACGAGAGTCAGCTACAATGAAACTGATTTGCATTATCTTGTTTGCGTCACTATGAACAAATCCTGTCTGCTATTTTTCGCTTTCTTTTTTTCAGTAACAGCTTCTTCGCAGAAAGCGGAAGAGAATCTCGAAAAACTGTACAAACAATACCCACAGGAAAAGGTGGTTCTGTCACTTACAAAGAACGATTATCTGGCAGGTGAAACAATTTTTTTTAAGGGATACGTATTCAGCGGATACGATCTTACCACCATCTCTACCAATCTTTACGTGGAGCTGTACGATGCAGAAAAAAAACTGGTAGATAAAATTCTTTTGCCGTTGTACAAAGGTGCATCGGAGGGAAGCTTCGTGCTGCCTGCGAGTACCGCGGAAGGTGTGTACTACATCAGGGCTTACACGCAATGGATGCTGAATTTCGATGAACGTTTTTCTTTTTTAAAAGCAATAAAAATTTACAATCCATATTCCTCCAAAAGATTACAACGAAAGCCGGTTTCCTGGTCTGCATCCGTTTTTCCGGAGTCGGGTATTCTCCTGGCAAACGTCAGCAACAAAGTGGCTGTGCGCCTCACTGCCACAGGAAGTCCGCCGCAGCAATGGACGGCGGCGCTTATCGAAAAAAACGAAGGCAGGAAGCTCCTTCAGGTTAGCTCCTTCAACCCTCAGATTGCTCTTTTAGAATTTACGCCTGCGGCAGGAAAGACATATTCAGTTCGGATCACTGACAATGCAGGAAATACAAAAGAAGTGGAGTTGCCCAAGGTGCAGGAGCGTGGAATTGTTTTGCAAACCAGTACACAGGGGGACAAAATTTTGTATAACGTGTTCTTTGCCGGCGATATAAATTCCACCGGATACAAGATGATTGGCACGTTGCACGATCAACTTTTTTTCAAGGGATTGGTAAAACAATCATCGTCCCACATTAGTGGCAAAATTGATAAAAAAAATTTTCCGTCGGGTGTGCTGCGGCTTGCGTTGTTTGATGATAAAGAAAATGTTTTGGCGGAGCGGCTGTGCTTTATTGCTCCGTTGCATTTAAAAATCGACACACCGCGGCTAACTTTTGACAGCCTCAGTTTTGCTGCAAAGGGACTAAATCAGGTGCAGATTAATCAGGATACTGTTACGTGGTATACGTATGCAATGCAGGTGCAGGATGCGGCATACCCGAAACCGGATAACTTCTTGAGCGAATTCTTTCTCAGCTCTGATTTTGTTTCTGAAATTGAAAATCCAACCTGGTACTTTGATGAAATTGATGCCGTCAAAGCAACCGCATTGGATGCTTTGCTCATCACAGAATCGTGGACGCGGTACAGTTGGAAAGATGTCGTTGCCGGTAGTTTTCCGACAATCAGGTTCTCACCCGATCAATATCTGAGCTATAAAGGAACTGTGAGCAGGAAAAAGCGAATGGAAAATATAAAGGATCTTAATCTGTTGTTTAAAACACGAGATTCCTCGATGCAAATTGTGCAGGTGCACCTGGACAGCGCAGGAAGTTTTTATTTGCAGAATGCCGCCTTTATAGACACGGTCACAGTTTATTATCAGCTAAACAGCAAAAGATATGCAGCCCGCGAAGTGGATGTGCAATTCGAAAGCTTGAACAAATTTCATCCACTAAGCCGCTCCTTCAGTTTACCGCATACGGCGTACGAACTGGTCTCGCGTTCCGGAGGAGACAGCATTCCTGCACATATTGCCTGGTCTGCCGAATCTTACAACAATGTTCGACTTGTCAACGAGAAATCGAAAATGATGCAAGAAGTTGTCATCAGGTATAATCGAAAGTCGCTAAAGCAACAGTTGGACGAAAAGCTGAGCAGAGGCATGTTCAGTGGTGGCGATGCCACTGTTTTTGATTTTGTAAACGAAGAGCAAACATCGGCAACAGGATACAATAATATTCTGGAATGGCTTTCAGGTCGAGTGGCGGGACTTTCTGTCAGCAATGTTAACGGCGTTCTTACGCCATCAATGCGGGGCGGCACACCTGCTATTTATGTCGATGAGATGTATACCGAACCAGATTTTTTGAACTCGCTTTCAATCAGTGACATTGCCATGGTGAAAGTGTTTCGTGGTGTTTTTATGGGCACAATGGCAGCATCAGAAGGAGCGATTGCTATTTACACAAAAAGAGGTGACATGGGAAACAGGTTTTCATTGCCTGTTTTGCCAAACAACATATTGGCTGGCTATAAAAAACAATCATCATTTTTTCTGCCCGATTACACCAACCCATTATATAGAACTTTCCCTGACAAACGAGAGATACTATTTTACAGCAACATGCTCTTTCCCGATAAGAATTTCAATACCACTATTCGTTTCAACAACAATGACGCCGCCAAGTCATTCCGTCTCATTGTTACCGGCTTTACAAACGATGGCAGACCTGTTTTTTTAGATCAGATTATTCATTAATGCAGCGTTAAGCTGATCCTCCGGCACAACGGCTTTTGTCTATACCTTCACTGAAAAAATATTTATGGAATACCGGAGAATGGGAAAGGCAGGCCTTCAGTTGAGCGTTCTTTCTTATGGAAGCTGGGTAACATTTCACAAACAAATCGATGACTCGGCTTCTGATGAACTGATGGGAATTGCGTACGATAACGGGATAAACTTTTTCGACAATGCGGAGGTGTATGCTGCAGGGGAAAGTGAAAAGCAAATGGGTAGAATCTTGAAAAATAAAAATTGGGACCGTACGTCATATTGCGTGAGCAGCAAGGCTTTTTTCGGATGGAAAGGCAAAGAAAAAAAGCCGAATCAATGGGGCTTGAGCCGCAAGCATTTGGTAGAAGCTTGTCACGAAGCATTACAGCGGTTGCAGGTCGATTATCTCGATCTTTATTTCTGCCACCGACCAGACAAAAATGTGCCCATAGAAGAAGTGGTCACGACAATGAACATGCTGATCCAGCAGGGAAAAATTTTGTATTGGGGCACGAGTGAATGGAGTGGTGTGGAGATTATGGAAGCACACCGTGTGGCGGCGCAACTCGGATTAATCGGACCGGCAATGGAGCAGCCGCAATATAATCTGATGGAGCGTCATAAACTGGAAAATGAATTCCTGATGATTTTCAAAACTGTTGGGCTGGGAACAACCATTTGGAGTCCGCTGGCATCGGGGTTACTCACAGGAAAATATAATGACGGCATTCCCGAAGGAAGCAGGTTCGCCCTGCAAGGCTTCGACTGGCTGAAGAACCGGTGGATGGTGGAAGATAAATTGAACAAAGTGCGCCAGTTGAAAACCGTGGCTGATGAACTGGGCACGTCACAAGCAACTCTGGCAATTGCCTGGTGCATTGCCAATCCAAATGTGACGACAGCTATTTTGGGGGCAACTAAAAAAGAGCAGTTAACGGAAAACCTGAAGGCTTTGGAAGTGTATCCAAAGCTTACTCCTGAAGTGATGCAGCGCATCGATGAAATTGTGCAGACGAAACCTGTGTTGCCGGAACATTAAAACCAATTGGTTACTGAAAGAGAAAGATAGTCTTTACCAAAACTATTTATCAAACATTGCCACTTGTTATGAGTGAACATAAAAATGAAGGCTCACACCAAACATCCGAACGTGCGGCAGGTTCCGGCGTGTCTGGAAGAACTGCTCTGATAACCGGTGGCAGCCGCGGTATCGGAAAAGCGATTGCACTGCGGCTTGCAAAAGAAGGAGTCAACATAGCCATTGCTGCAAAAACTACTGAGCCTCATCCAAAACTGGAAGGAACAATTTACACTGCGGCAAAAGAGATAGAAGAATTGGGTGTAAAATGTTTGCCGTTGCAGTGCGATATCCGTTTTGAAGATCAGATAACGGATGCAGTAAATAAAACAGTGGAAGCTTTCGGTGGGATCGACATTTTGATAAATAATGCGAGTGCCATTAGCCTGACACCCACTGAACAAACAGACCCGAAGCGTTTTGATCTGATGCACGGCATACAGGTGAGAGGAACTTTTTTTATGTGCAAAGCCTGTATTCCGCACTTGCGAAAATCTCCCAATCCGCACATCCTGAATTTATCGCCTCCGTTAAATCTTAATCCGAAATGGGTTGCGCAACATCTTGCATACACCATGAGCAAGTATGGCATGAGCATGATCGTTCTTGGCTTGGCGGAAGAATTAAAGAAGGACAACATTGCTGTAAATGCACTTTGGCCGAGAACAACGATTGCCACTGCTGCCGTTCAAAATTTATTGGGTGGTGATGCGCTAATGCAAATGAGTCGCCAGCCGGAAATTGTAGCCGATGCAGCTTACTACATCTTATCCCAACCGTCTGGAGGCTGCACCGGCAATTTTTTCGTTGATGAAGATGTGTTGAAGCAGGAGGGAATCTCCGACTTTTCGCCATATGCGGTAAATCCGCAACAAAAGTTAATGACAGATATTTTCCTCGATAATTGATGCCGCTGCCGCGATCAATGTTCACGAGTTGAGATTTGACGTTTAAGCATTTTCGTCGTTGATTCGATCAGAAGATTGCTTGTCATCTTCAAACTTCTCTGGCCTCATTTGCGGAAAGAACAAAACATCCTGAATGGAAGATTGGTTGGTCAGAAGCATACATAGCCGATCAATCCCAATTCCAATGCCTGCTGTCGGCGGCATGCCATATTCCAGTGCGCGGAGAAAGTCATGATCAATAAACATTGCTTCGAGGTCACCACGCTCCATCAATTTAAGTTGGTCCATAAACCGCTCCCTCTGATCAATAGGATCGTTCAATTCGCTGTACGCATTTGCTATTTCCTTCCCATTTATAATTAGCTCAAACCTTTCTACAAGTCCGGGTTTGCTGCGGTGTTTTTTGGTAAGCGGACTCATTTCGATCGGATAGTCGGTGATGAAAGTTGGCTGGATATAATGATGCTCACACGTTTCGCCAAAAATTTCATCAATTAGTTTTCCATGACCCATCGACTCTTCTATTGCAATGTTCAACTCGCGGCAAACATTTCTCAGCCGCACTTCATCCATTGTGCTTACATCGTAACCGGTGTGCTCTTTAATTGCATCATAAATACTGATTCGTTTAAAAGGTGCGTTAAACGAAATTGAATGCTCTCCAACAACAATGTCTGTTGTGCCACAAACATCCACCGCTGCCTGCTCCAGCAGTCGTTCCGTCACATTCATCATCCATACGTAGTCTTTGTAGGCTGTATAAAATTCGAGAATGGTAAACTCCGGGTTGTGGGTTCTGTCCATTCCTTCGTTGCGGAAATTTCTACTGAATTCGTACACCCAATCGAAGCCGCCGACGATGAGCCGTTTGAGATAAAGTTCATTAGCAATGCGAAGGTAAAAAGGAACATCCAACGCATTGTGATGGGTAATGAAAGGCCGTGCTGCCGCGCCACCGGGAATGGATTGTAGCACCGGCGTATCAACTTCCAACGCTCCGTGATCGTTCAGAAAATGACGGATGGAGTTCATCAGTTTTGTGCGCTTGATGAAAACTTCTTTGATCGCCGGATTGATAACGAGGTCTGCATACCGCTGGCGATATTTGAATTCAGGATCAGTCACAGCATCAAACGTTTGTCCTTCTGCTTCTTTAACTATTGGCAATGGGCGCAGAGACTTTGCAAGAAACTTCAGCTCTTTTACGTGCACGGAAATTTCACCCATTTTGGTTCTGAAAACAAAGCCTTTCACTCCTACGAAGTCGCCGATGTCGAGAAGCTTTTTCCATACAACATCATACATCGAAGTATCGCCAATTATTGCCAGGTCATCTTTTCGTACATAAATCTGAATGCGTCCGTGGCTATCCTGCAACTCGGCAAAGCTGGCTTTACCCATGTCGCGAATGCTCATGATGCGTCCTGCGAGGCATACATCTGAAAAACGATCTTTATGCTGATCTGAAAAAGATCTTTTTATCTCTGATGAAAAGCTGTTCACCGGATATAGTGCGGCAGGGTAAGGATCTATGCCGAGATTTCTAAGTTCTTCAAGTTTCTCTCTCCGTACAAGTTCCTGCTCAGATAAATGCTGTGATTGCATGCTGCGTTTTTTTGTGCTGCGCAAATTTAGGTTATGAAAGCTTTGGCTTCTGAAATGAACGTTATAAGAAAAAAGAACATTGATAAAAATAATTTGTCCGGTAAAAACATGATAGCAAAACTTGAGAATTTGGTATTTTAACTGTAGAAAGTGCTATATGCCCTCGTCTTGTATTCAGGACCGTTTATTTCAGCAAATAAAAAGTAAGCTCCCTCCGAATGGATCGTTGGCAGATGCCGTTGCAGAAAAGCTTTACATCAGCGCGGACAGTGCGTATCGCAGAATTCGTGGGGAAACTTTGCTAGTGCTTGAAGAGGCAAAAACGCTGTGCGAAGCGTACCAGATTTCTTTGGACGACTTGATGAGCAACAAGCCACATGCTATTTCATTTACGCCGGTAAAAGTTGATGCAAAGGACAGCAGTTTTGAAGGCTACCTGCGGGGAATTTTGCAAAGGTTGAGATATGTTTCACGCTTCAATAAGAATGAAATAATATACCTAACCAAAGACATTCCTTTCTTTTCCGATTTTTTATTTAAGCCATTATCCGCGTTCCATTATTTTTTTTGGATGAAATCAATTTTGCAACATCCCGCTTTTGTCCATGCAAAATTTTCTATGAACATCTTAACCGACGAAGTGGAACAGTTGGGAAGCGAAATCTTTCTCGAATACGCTAAACTTACATCTATCGAAATTTGGAATAATGAATGTGTCAATAGCACAATTTCCCAAATTGAATATTATCGGCACGCAGGATATTTTGAATCGCAGGAGGATGCCATAGAACTCTACAAATCATTAGCTGAAACAATTCAGCACATAAAGTTGCAGGCGGAGTACGGCTGCAAATTTATACCCGGCGAAAAGCCACATTACAAACAACAAAACTTTCAGCTGTTTTACAATAATCTTGTTCTCGGTGACAACACTATTTTGGTAACGGTGGACAATAAACGAACAGCATATTTGAATTATGACGTTTTGAACTACATGGAAACCGCAGATGAAGCTTTTTGTGATGAAACTGAAATTAAGCTGCGTAATCTTGTGAAAAGATCGACAATGCTGAGCCATGCAAGTGAAAAGCAGCGAAACAAGTTTTTCAATTTGCTCCTACGAAAAATACCTCTTCCTTTCGATGCTTTAAGTCAAGACTAATGAGTAATACCCCGTTGCAATCGCAACTCTTTGAAAATATAAAAGCCAAGCTGTTGCCTAATCGTTCGATGGTGGAGGAAGTTGCTCAGGTGCTCGGCATTACCACAGACAGCGCTTACCGCAGAATCAGGGGGGACAAAACACTAGGCGTGGATGAATTGCATGCGCTATGCGTTCACTTTAAAATTTCTCTGGATCATTTGCTCAACCTATCCTCCGACTCGTTTGTTTTCACCGGAAGTTTTGCTGATCCGCAGTCCTTCAGGTACGATCATTACGTTGCGGGCATTGTGCAGCAATTAAAATATATGTCTTCGTTCAAAGAAAAGGTACTGATCTATCTGGCGAAAGACATTCCCATGTTTCATCTGTACCATTTCCGTGAAATCACTTCGTTCAAATACTACTTTTGGATGAAGAACATTATGCAATCTCCGGAGTTTGCAAATAAAAAATTCCGGATTGAAGATTTCCCGGACGAATACTGGGATTTGACACAGTCAGCGTTAAAGTACTACAACGAACTTGACTCTATTGAGCTATGGAACTTTGAAAGCATCAACAGCACCATTAGGCAAATCGACTTTTATCGGGACTCGAATATTTTTTCCAACAGCAACGAAGTTGACCGCATTTATGATGCACTGGAAAAACTAATTTCCCACTTGGAATTGCAGGCTACAGAAGGGAAAAAATTTTTTGTAGACGAGCCGCAGCGAACAGCACACGGACTTTATTCTATGTACACGAATGAGATTTTAATTCTTGAGGGAAACATACTTGCTATTTTGGACGGATCCAAAACAGCGTTTCTCATTCACAATGTGCTGAATATCCTTAGAACCAATGATGTGCATTTCTGCGACAATATGCACCTGCACATTCAAAACCTGATAAAAAAATCAACGCTAATCAGTACCGTGAGTGAAAAAGAGCGTGGTAAATTTTTTAAATCGCTCCGAAATCGCATCGATCGCCGGCGTAAAAACCCGTAGGTTCCTTAAAGCTCACCCATTGTGGCCTGCAATTTGAAAGCTGTTTGCTAAACTATTCGTATGCTGAAACGGTACTTAGTAGTTCTGCTGGCAGTGGTGGTCACAACTTCATCCTGTGATGTGATCTCAAATCTTCCCGCCGGCACCGGATTAGGAACGGTAACGCAGGCGGAAGCAGCACAGGCAATTCGCGAAGCGTTGGATCATGGCGTAGGTCGCGGAATTGGCGTGCTCAACAAAACCGATGGATTTTTTGGAAATAACGTTTACAAACTTTTTTTGCCGCCTGAAGCCCAGAAGATAGAAAACACTCTCCGCACGGTTGGTATGGGATCTTTGGTAGATAGGGCCATTTTACAAATAAACCGTGCAGCGGAAGATGCCGTCGGTTATGCAAGACCTATTTTTCTGGATGCCATTCGAGAAATGACGATTGCAGATGCCATCAATATTGTGAAAGGACCTCAGGATGCGGCCACACAGTATTTCAGGCAAAAAACTACGGACAAATTAGTTGCGGCGTTTGCGCCCATAATTCAATCTTCCTTGGATAAGTTTAGTGCAACAAAATATTATGACGATGTGGTGAATGCATACAACGCTTTCCCAACCACAATAAATAAACTCAATCCTGATCTGCCATCCTATGTTGTGGGTAAAGCAGTAAATGCACTGTTCGACCATATAGCACAAGAGGAGGCTAACATCAGGGCAAACCCTGTAGCACGAACAACCGAGATTTTGAAAAAAGTATTTGGTTGGGCAGCGGCAAGAATTTGACCGAAGCAAAGCAGAACAAAAGAAAATGCAGCCTAAAGGCTGCATTTTCTTGTTTTTGGAACAAACTTTACCCAACCTGTCATAATCATCTCGCACCCGGAGGGCAGTGTTCCCTTAAAAACTTTATGAAAGTTGCATTCAGGTGTTCGCTTGTGCCCGGTCCTTCAAAAATTCCGTGCGACCTGTTTGGATATGCCATGAACTGAAACATTTTCTTCTGACGAATCAGTTCATTGATTAGCACTTCAGCATTTTTATAATGCACATTGTCATCGCCTGTTCCGTGCATATACAAAAGATTCCCTTGCAGATTTTTTGCAAATGTGATTGGCGAAGCCTGCGTGTAATCTGCTGCATTTTCCTGCGGCAAACCCATGTAGCGCTCAGTGTAGATATTGTCGTAAAAGCGCTGATCTGTGACGGCAGCAACAGCAATGCCCGTTTTGTAGATTTCCGGATATCGAAACAATAAGTTCAATGTCATCGCTCCGCCGCCGCTCCATCCATGTACTGCTACGCGGCTGGTGTCGATAAAATTCCATTTTAGAATTTCTTTTGCTGCCATTGCCTGATCGCGGCTGTTCACAACACCAATTTTTCTGTAAATAGATTTGCGCCATTCCCTTCCCTTTGGCGCCGGAGTGCCGCGGTTATCCATTGTGATGCCGATGTATCCTTCGGGAATAAGCTGCGAAATAAAAGGATCAAACGTTGGCAGATCGGTGGCAGTCGTTGCCGCCGGCTCACCATAAACATAAAAGTAAACGGGATACTTTTTATTTGGATCGAAGTCCTTTGGTTTTGCCATGATGCCGTCCATTTCAATACCATCAACCGTTTTCACCTTGAATTTCTCCAGGTTAAATGTCAGCTGCGGCCCTGTGAATTTGTCATCAGCAGAAGGGTACACTTTGCTGTGAGCTGGTAGTGAAACGAACCTGATATTGAAGTTTCGTGTAATGCTGGCATTGGTGTGTGTGGCGTATTTTGCATCGGGCGAAATGCGGTAGTTGTTTGTTCCGTTAAAAACCGCAGGCGTGACTCTTAGAGTGTCAGTATTAGAAAGGTTGATACGATACAAATACTTCTGAGTGGCATCATACGGACTTGCAAAAAAGTAGATATTTCCGGCTGCTGCATCGTAAGCCGCCATGTCCGCGTCGAAGCTGCCCTTGGTAAGCAACTGCTCTTTTTTTCCGTCCCGTGAAACTTTGTAGATGTGCATCCATCCATCCTTCTCGCTGCTCCATAAAAAAGAATTGCCGTTTTCCACCCACCGCCAAGAGGGAACATCATACACGAATGGTTGCACAACATCTATCCAGGCTTCATCTTTATCAGTGTAAATTTTATTTGCTTTACCTGTGGCGGCATTACATAGATAAAGATTTGCTTCATTTTGCTTTCTGTTTAATTGCACCACCATTATTTCCTGAGCATTGCCGGCATAATCCATTCTTGGTAGATAATTATTTTCAGGATCGCCCGGTATTTGCAGCCAACTTGTCTTTTTACTTGTAAGATTAATCACGCCGATTCTAACATCTGAGGGTTTAATCCCTGCCTTTGGATATTCAACAGGAATGATGAAAGGATACAACGAATCGGTATTATTGATCATTAGGTGGTATGGCGTTTTAGTTGCATCAACTCTCCAGTATGCGATGGTTTTTCCGTCGGGGCTCCAGCGAAAGCCATCGCGGCAGCCAAGTTCTTCTTCGTATACCCAGTCGAAAGTGCCATTAATGATTTTATCCGTTCCGTCCTTTGTCAGCTGCGTGACCTTTCCCGTTGCAACATCTTCCATATACAAATTGTGCTTGCTTACATACGCTGCACTTTTATTGTCGGGTGAAAACTTGGCAAACATCAGCGATGATGCGGGAAGACTTTTGCCTAACTGTTTTCCTTTACCTGTTGCTAAGTCGAAATACCAATAATCTCCCCTTGTGTTTGCTCTCCACACCCTTTGTGAATTTGTATAGACGAGAATTTTTTTTCTATCTGCACTCCAAACAATTGCCTGCACCGGTGTCTTCATTCCTGACGCTTTAATCTGTTCATCAGAAAGAATCATTTTTTTGTTGTTCAAATCATCTGCACTAAACAGGTAGATGTTTCCCTTTTCGTTCACCCAAAAATCATGTGAGTTGGGCAGCCATTGCAAACGATTTATAGGAATTTGTTCTTCGGGAGAATTCACCTCATTGAAAATGGATTGTTGCGGGTTGAACGGTAATGGCTGTGCAAACGCAGCGGCAATTACGAGAAAACTGAAAATGGATAGTTGCAATCTTTTCATAAGTGAGTTATTCAGTAATAAATATAAGTTGTAATTCAGGCGACACGAGTTACTTTTCAAAGTCTTCTTTTCTTAAGCCGCTCTGAAGGACAATTGAGGTTCTAAATTTTGCAGTGCTTCTTCTTTTGTTTCCAAAGCTGAAAACATTTACATTCAAGCATTGAGCGACGAAATGCTTTCGCTCCCGCCAAACAACGTTTTTTAGATGGAATGGCATGTAATCAAATTTAAAAGGTTGTAGGAAGAGGAAAGAATCCATCAACGCGTATTATTTCTTCATTAGTTCAAGTCGTTTCTGCATGGCAAACATTTCATCGCGTAAGCGGGCTGCCTCCATAAAGTCCATGTCTCTTGCAGCTTTCTCCATTTGCTTTTTCGTTTTGCCAATTGCTTTTTCTAACTGAGGTATCGTATTGTAATCAGCTTCATCTTCGGCAGCAATGGTTGTAATTTCGTCCACCGCATACGGTGAATCCGGATCGTAACCTTTAATGTCCAGCACAGAAGTTTGTGCCATTATCTGTTGTTTAGACTTGGTAACTGTTCGTGGCGTAATACCGTTTGCGACATTGTATGCTAACTGCTTTTCGCGACGGCGGTCGGTTTCGTCCATCGTTCGCTGCATGCTATCGGTGATTGTGTCAGCGTAGAAGATTACAAGACCATCAACATTTCTCGCAGCTCTTCCAGCCGTTTGGATTAGCGCACGCTCATTGCGTAAAAAACCTTCTTTATCCGCATCAAGGATGGCAACGAGTGACACTTCCGGCAAATCCAAGCCTTCCCGCAGCAAATTAACACCCACCAAAACATCGATTTTGCCAAGCCGTAAATCCCTTAAAATTTCCACCCGCTCAAGTGTATCCACATCGCTGTGAATGTATTTTGAATTGATGTCGATTCTTTTCAGGTACTTGTCCATTTCTTCCGCCATTCTTTTTGTAAGCGTTGTCACAAGCACCCTATCGCCTTTCTTTACACGTTTGTCAATTTCGTCCAGCAGGTCATCAATCTGGTTCACGCTCGGGCGAACTTCAATCGGCGGCTCCAGCAGGCCAGTAGGGCGAACAACCTGCTCCACAACAACACCACCGGTTTGTTCCAATTCATAATCGCCAGGTGTGGCACTTACGTAAATAAGCTGATTCATGAGGTTTTCAAATTCATGAAAGTTCAACGGTCTGTTATCCAATGCCGATGGCAATCTGAATCCATAATCAACCAAAACGATTTTCCGACTTCTATCGCCGCCATACATGCCACTCACCTGCGGAATTGTCTGGTGGCTTTCATCGATCACACACAAAAAATCTTTGGGAAAATAATCGAGTAAACAGAATGGTCGTGTGCCCGGATGTCGGCGATCAAAAAACCGGGAATAGTTTTCGATTCCGTTGCAAAATCCCAGCTCTCGAATCATTTCCAAGTCATACTCCACCCGTTCTTTTAGGCGCTGCGCTTCGATGTATTTACCGACACCCTTGAAATAATCCACCTGCGCCTGCATCTCATCCTGAATTTCATAGATCACATTTTGAATTTGATCCTTAGGCGCCACATAAAGATTTGCAGGGAAAATAGCAGCATCATGCAGTCTGCTAATCCTTTTGCCCGAATCCTTTTCAATACTTTCGATCTCTTCTACTTCGTCGCCAAAAAAAGTTACGCGATAGCCGTGGTCCACATAAGGTAAATTAATGTCCACAGTATCTCCTTTCACCCGAAAAGTGCCGCGGGTAAATTCAATAGACGTTCTGTTGTATAGAGAGTTCACCAGCGAATGCAGAAAGCCTTGCCGTGAAACCTGTTGCCCTTTGGAAATTCGAATAATTCCGCTTTCAAAATCAGCAGGGTTTCCAATACCATAAATGCAACTGACGCTTGCAACTACAATAATGTCTCTTCTGCCGGATAGCAAGCTTGTGGTTGCCCGCAGGCGAAGTTTATCCAGTTCTTCGTTGATGTTCAAATCTTTTTCGATATACGTGTCGCTCACCGGCATGTACGCTTCGGGCTGATAATAGTCGTAATACGAAACAAAATATTCCACAGCATTGTCGGGGAAGAACTGCCTGAACTCGCCATAAAGCTGCGCTACCAAAGTCTTATTGTGAGTGAGTACGAGGGTTGGACGCTGCACGTTTTGAATAACATTGGCAATGGTGAAAGTCTTTCCCGATCCGGTGACGCCAAGCAACACCTGATGCTTGTCTCCACGCAAAACTCCATCCGTCAGCTCTTTAATAGCAGAAGGCTGATCGCCGGAAGGTGAATAAGGAGCCTGTAAATCGAAGGGCATTATTGCAAATTTAGTTGAAGCTTAACGTTGATGAAATCTGACGGTGTTAATAATGGATTTGCTGCTTAAAGCGAGTGTTTCTCGGGATTTCCGGAGGGATTTATTCTACAAAACCACTATTTGGCAAACCCTTTGTTTTACTAAGTACATCAGGTAATTACTTGTGTAAATGAGAAGTGTGTATGAAAAAAGTAATTGTGCTTTCAGCAGTTGTGTTTTTCGCTTTTGCCGCCACGGCGCAGGAGCATCGTGGTAATGAAGTGGCAGGAGAAGAGGAACAGGTGAGTGAAATTGTTAGTAGTAGTGCTGGCACTTCTTCGAAAAAGGCGGAAAAGGTTTCTGCAAAGACGAAGAAGGATATAAAAAGCAAAAACGCAACTATTGCAAAGCAGAAGAAAAAATTGTCGAACGCGAATAGTTTAGAAGGAACAGTGACATTGGCGAGTGAGAACGACTATTCGGCTAAGGCAAAATCCAGATTTGAGACAATGCTGGAAAAGCGGATCATGATTGACAAGGAGTTTAAAGGAAATGATGGTGGATTGACTCCGCAGAAAGCAAAGGCATCAAAGTCTCATTAGTGAAGCAAAAAACCTCCCGATTGGGAGGTTTTTCTTATGCTGTTTGAAGTTCATTAATCTTGTTTCGAATTTTTCCCTCCAGCTCGTTCATCAGTTCAGGATTATCGTGCAGCAGTTGCTTTACTGCCTCCCGACCTTGACCCAATTTGTTGGTGTCGTAACTAAACCAACTTCCGCTTTTTTGTATGATTCCCATCTCCACACCCATGTCGATAATTTCTCCCACTTTCGAAATTCCTTCTCCAAACACGATATCGAATTCTGCGTTCCGGAAAGGTGGAGCAACTTTGTTTTTTACCACTTTGACTTTTACGCGATTTCCTATTGCATCGTCACCATCTTTTATCTGGCTCATGCGGCGAATATCCAAACGCACAGATGCATAAAACTTCAGAGCATTACCCCCTGTTGTCGTTTCGGGATTACCGAACATAACGCCAATTTTTTCGCGCAACTGATTGATAAAAATACAAATGGTGTTCGTTTTCGAAATGGTTGCAGTAAGCTTGCGCAGCGCCTGCGACATGAGGCGTGCCTGCAATCCCATCTTGCTGTCACCCATTTCTCCTTCCAGTTCTCCCTTTGGCACAAGTGCCGCAACGGAATCAATCACTACCACGTCAAGCGCACCGGAAAGGATTAAACGATCTGCAATTTCCAATGCCTGCTCTCCGTAGTCCGGTTGAGAAATAAGAAGATTATCAATATCAACACCTAATTTTTGCGCATAAGCGCTGTCGAAAGCATGTTCCGCATCTATGATGGCGCACATTCCGCCTTTCTTTTGTGCTTCTGCAATTACATGAGTTGCCACGGTAGTTTTACCGGAGCTTTCAGGTCCATAAATTTCAATTACCCGGCCACGCGGCAAACCGCCTACACCCAGTGCAGCATCAAGCCCAATTGAACCTGTGGAAACAACTTCCATCGGCTCCTGCGAACGTTCGTTCATCATCATCACACTGCCCTTACCGAAGTCTTTATCAATTTTGTCTATCGTAAGTTTCAGCGCTTTTAATTTTTCAGCATTTGACATATTTGTTACTTGAAATAGTGATTAGAATGGTGGTTAAATATAGTTTTTAATTGAGTAGTTGAGCAAAAAATTAGATCAGTCGTAAAGCTAAGGCATTTAGCAAAATAACGTTGTTTTTAAAGTATTGCGCAAACTTAAAACCCCTGATTGCAGCCTATTTGTGATTTGAACAACAAATCCTAATCTTTTCCTAATAGCAGAAAACTTTGGTTGATGCGATTATCTTTGGAAAAACGTCTGTTTTATGAAAAAAATATTGATGGCTTCTTTCATTCTGTTCACCCTGGCGGCAGGCGCACAAGAAAAGGAAAAAGTTTCTGCGTCAAAAGGAGTTGTGTACGGAACTGTGTCTGAAGAAAACAATGCTGTATGGGCTCATGAGCTAAAGTCAAAGCTGGTTGATGACAAATTTGAAGGGCAGGTAAAGGCAAAGGTTGTAGAAGTGTGCAAAGCTGAGGGCTGCTGGATAAGAGTGCAAAGAAAAGATGGCAGCGCCATGATGGTGCGTGCAAAGGACCACTCGTTTGTGATGCCGGAGAACATTGTTGGCAAAACCGTTCTTATCGAAGGTAGTGCCACAATAAAAGAAATTTCTGAGGACCTGCGCAAGCACTATGCTGAAGATGCAGGCAAGTCGAAAGCTGAAATAGCAAAGATTAAAGGACCGGAAAAAGATGTGCAGTTTTCTGCGAAAGGAGTGAAAGTTCTGGATTGATCATCCTAAAAAGAGAATAAAAAAACCACATCTTCTGATGTGGTTTTTTGTTATTGCAATAAGCTCTGTTACAAAGTTCTTTTTACTTCTTCTTCCTCGTACGCTTCTACGACGTCTCCAACTTTGATATCGTTGTAATTTTTGATCGTTAAGCCACACTCCATTCCTGCCTGTACGTCTTTGACGTCGTCTTTATAACGCTTCAATGATCCAAGTTCCGCGCCACCCCCGCCTGTTGGGTATACAACTATACCGTCGCGAATCACTCTCACCTTATTGTCACGCTTAATTCTACCATCAAGCACATAACAACCGGCAACAGTTGCTTTGTCGAACTTAAATACTTCCCGCACTTCCACATTGGCAACAATCTTTTCCTGAATCTTCGGCTCGAGCATACCTTCCATCGCACTTTTCACTTCTTCGATCGCATTATAAATGATTGAGTAGGTTCTGATTTGAATTCCTGCGTTTTCTGCCAATCTATTTGCCTGCAATGACGGACGCACATTAAAGCCAATCACGATTGCATCCGAAGCTTCGGCAAGTACAACGTCGCTCTCATTAATCTGACCTACTCCCTTGTGAATCACGTTTACAAGAATCTCCTGCGTGGAAAGTTTTTGCAATGAATCGCTCAAAGCTTCCACAGAACCGTCCACATCACCTTTTATAATAACGTTGAGTTCTTTGAAGTTTCCAAGAGCCAAACGGCGTCCAATTTCATCAAGTGTAATGTGCTTCTTAGCCCGCATGCCTTGCTCACGCAAAATCTGCGCACGGCGATTGGCGATCTCTTTTGCTTCGGCTTCATCTTCATACACTTTAAATTTTTCACCTGCCTGCGGAGCGCCGTTCAATCCTAATATCAAGACAGGGGTGGAAGGACCTGCTTCATCTACACGTTTGTTCCGTTCGTTCATCATTGCCTTTACCCTTCCGTAGTATTGTCCACTTACAACGAGATCACCACTTTGCAATGTCCCATTTTGCACAAGTATTGTGGCCACATAACCGCGACCTTTATCCAAGGTTGCTTCGATGATCGTTCCTGTAGCTTCCCTCTCAGGATTGGATTTCAAGTCCAAAAGTTCTGCTTCCAGCAAAATTTTTTCAAGCAGCTGATCTACATTCAAGCCCTTTTTCGCTGAGATTTC
>JAEZJD010000089.1 GCA_023436425.1 Bacteroidota bacterium
TTTCAGGGACCTTACATCACGGGGCGCAACATGGAAACATTTGTTACCATAGATGAAATAGATAAAAATATTGTCGGGATGCTGGACAAACTTCAGATTGGCGAGTTCTCTCAGCCCACCGTCTTTACAGATGAGCAAGACAGAAAAGGTGTTCGGATTATTTATCTGAAATCACGCACTGAACCTCACCGCATGAATTTGCAAGATGACTACAACCGGATTGCACAGGCAGCTCTGGAAGAAAAAAAATATAAGGCCTTGGAAAAGTGGGTGCATGAACATATTTCCAACTATTACATCTCCATTGATTATCCTGATGCTTCGTGCCCACAATTAAAAAAGTGGACTGGAACAAAAGATGTGGCGACTTCGAAACCTTTGTAGGTGAGTTATCCACACATATCTATGTATTTCTGATATTGTTCCCTATTTTTCGCGGAACGTATTCTTTTTATGAAACCGTTCTTGCCATCTGACGATACAATCGACTACGAATCAATTGTGCTGGAGAATGCTTCAGACATAATTGTTACAACTGATCTCGATTTTCATGTTCGCTTATGGAACAAACCGGCCGAAGACTATTATGGTGTACCGGCAGCGGAAGCTTCAGGAAAAATAATTACAGATCTTGTTCAATTCACTTTCTATGGAACTAGTATTGAGCAGGCAGTCATCGATGTATCAAAAAATGGAATCTGGAAAGGAGAAGTTTCCTTTGTAAACAGCCGCGGCGAGACAAAATATCTTCTGCAGACGGTGAAGTTTATCTTCGATCGAAAGGAAAACAAGATTGGATATTTAGCCGTAGGTCGAGACATCACCGACCGTAGACGTGCGGAGCAGATGCTTGCTAAAAGCGAGCAGTTTTATAGAACGCTCATCGCTGATTCACTTGATGCCATTTTGCTCACCGATGAGAATGGAGTTATCACATTTGCAACGCCACCGATTAAAAATATTTTAGGATTCAATCCGGAAGATGTAGTTAATCAACTTGCCTTTCAGTTTGTTCATCCCGACGATCTCGCGTCGGCTAGGGAGTCCTTCGGTCTTGAGGTGAAGGAATCAGCCGTTGTCAAATTCATAGAAATACGGTTGAAAAGAAAAGATGGTACGTGGTTGTGGTGTGTCGTTAGAGGTCACAACATGCTGAAGACCCCAGGTATTAACAGCGTCGTTATTTATTTTCAGGACGACACCCTTCGAAAAACCGCGACAGACGCATTGAAGGCAAGTGAGCAAAGATTTAGTGACTTGATCCGCGATTTACAAATTGGGATTATTGTGCAGGACAAAGACGGCAAAACTCTCTTGACGAATAACGCTTTTAGAACCATCTTCAATCAAGAAGAGCAGCAACTAACCGGCAAAGACATTCTAAATATTGTAATAGATCCTGTGGATGAGGACGGAAATAAAATTAAATTCCACAATCGTCCGACAGCAAAGGCAATTCGCACAAAACAACCTGTGAGAGATGTGATGATGGGGATGTACAGAACGGGAGAAAAAGAAAGAACATGGTTATTGGTAAACGCCGATCCGATCTTGAATGAACACGGGGAAATTCTTCACGTAATCTGTTCTGTGAAAGATATTACTGAGCGCAAAAAAATTGATGAAACACTCCTCAAGCAAAAAATACGGCATCAACGACAGTTAACACAAGCAACCATTGATGGACAGGAGAAAGAACGCCTGGAAATTGGAAAAGAACTGCATGATAATATCGGGCAGCAGCTAACCACAGTTAAGCTTCTGCTCGACCTTGCCCAATCATCTTCCGAATCGAATGGCGAGCTAATTAGCATGGCAGCAAAATCCGTTGCCACTGTGATTGACGAAGTCAGAACGATGTCTCATAGTCTGGTTCCGTCGTCTTTAAAGGATCTGGGTTTAATGGATTCGATACAGGAATTGATAGATCGAATCAGCCGTGCCCACTCGATTAATTTTCACTTTGGATCGTTCAACTTCAGCGAGGCAGACCTGAGCGATGTACAGAAGGTTGCTTTGTTTCGAATTTTACAGGAGCAGGTAAATAATGTCGTGAAACACTCAAGTGCCAAAAATGTTCACATATGGCTCACGAGCCAGGGAAAGGAAGCGGTATTGCAGCTGAAGGATGACGGCCACGGGTTCGACGTTGCCACAGTAAAAAAAGGTCTCGGGCTGACCACCATTACCAACCGTGCGGAGTTACTCGGAGGTCTTGCCCAGTTCACATCAAAGCCTAACCAAGGCTGTCTCATGCATGTTGCAATTCCGTACGAGTTGATAGAAGCTTAACATTTGCCGACTTACAGCTACTTTTCATTGCCTACATTTGTGCCTTCTTTGCACCATGAGTGATGCCATCAAACATGAATGCGGACTTGCGTTCATCCGATTGAGAAAACCTTTCGCACACTATCAGCAGAAATACGGTACTGTTCTTTGGGGATTGAATAAGCTGTACTTGTTAATGGAGAAGCAGCATAATCGCGGCCAGGATGGCGCCGGCGTAGCTACTGTAAAACTGAATGTGGAACCGGGCTATCCATTTTTGTCCCGCATCCGAAGCAGCGAAAATCAATCTATTGCCGACATCTTCAAAAAAATAGGTGAAGACGTAAAGGAGCTGCAGAAATTCAATCCGGAAATCATCAATCACGCCGGGTTGATGAAAGGACACCTCTCATTTTTAGGCGAAGTGTTACTTGGCCATTTACGGTATGGTACACAGGGGAAAAATAACGTTGAATTTTGCCATCCGTTCATCAAAAGACACACTATTCCGGCACGCAACCTCGCCCTTGCAGGCAATTTCAATCTTGTAAATACGGAAGAACTTTTTGAGCTGGTCAACACGGATCCCGGTGATTTTCAAAGGCAGAGCGATCTTGCCGCTATGATGGAAGTCGTATATCATTTTCTTGTAAAAGCTGATGAGGAAAATGCTCAAACAGTCAGCATGAAAAACGTGTTAAAACAAGCGCTACCTCTTTTCGATGGCGGTTTTCACGTCGCGGGCATCACCGGCAGCGGGATTGGATTTGTATTCAGAGATGCCCATGGCATCCGTCCATCGTATTACTACATGAATGATGATGTAATTGTTGCCGCTTCGGAACGTGCAGCGATCAGAACTGCGTTCAACGTTGGTGAAAATGAAGTGCAGGAGCTGATGCCCGGGTGTGCATTGATCGTGGATGAAAAAGGCAATGTTTCAATTGAGCAGGTGTTGCAACCACAAGAAAGGAAAGCCTGCAGTTTCGAACGAATTTATTTTTCACGCGGCAGCGATGAAAAGATTTATAATGAGAGAAAACAGCTTGGCTATCATCTGAGCAAACAGGTGCTGGATGCGATAAATTACGATTTGAAGAATACCATTTTTTCTTTTATTCCAAACACCGCCGAAGTTGCGTTTTATGGACTGGTAAAAGGCTGCGAAAATTATCTGAATCAGATTAAGGTTGAGCGCATCTCTTCCTGGGGCAAGGAAATCGATCCAGAAAAGCTTTCGGAAATGATAAACCGAAAGATAAGAATGGAAAAAATTGCCATAAAGGACGTGAAGATGCGCACGTTTATAACGGAGGATGCAAGCCGTAGCGAAATGGTGCAGCACGTATACGATATAACCTATGGTACTGTGCGGCGCGGTGTCGACACATTAGTAGTGATTGATGACTCTATTGTTCGCGGCACAACGTTGAAGGAAAGTATTATCAGAATGCTTGCGCGGTTAGAACCGAAGCGAATAATTATTGTCTCTTCATCGCCGCAAATACGTTATCCCGACTGCTATGGGATTGACATGAGCAAACTTGGCGATTTCATCGCTTTTAATGCGGCTGTGGCTTTATTAAAGGAGCGTGGCAAAGAAGACTGCCTTAAGAAAATGTTTGAGCAATGCAGGGAACTGCACCGGAACAATCAACTGCATTCGATCAATGTTGTAAAGCAGATATACAAATCGTTCAGTAACGAAGAGATCACGAAAAAAATCGCGGAGCTGATTACGCCACCCGGACTGAAGATTCCGGTGGATGTAATTTTTCAAACGATCGAAGCATTACACGAGTCGTGCCCGAACAACCGCGGCGACTGGTATTTTACGGGCAACTATCCCACGGCGGGCGGCAATCGAGTTGTCAACACAGCTTTCATGAACTACATGGAAGGAAAGAACAAAAGAGGATACTGATTAGAAGCGAATACCGCTTTGTCAACTTACAGGGTAATTGTTGTTTGCGTTTTTCTTTCAATAGTCGTTAGTATTTTTATTCACCATGGATGAAAAGACAAAAGGCAAAACCATTCTCTTGGTGCGACATGCAAAAAGCAGCTGGGATGACGTTGGCTTAGCCGACGAAGCAAGGCCGCTAAATGACAGAGGCAAAAAAGATGCTCCTGAAATGGCGAAGCGGCTTAGGAAAAAAGATATAAACATTGATCTTTTCCTATCCAGTCCCGCGAAGAGAGCAAGGCGCACCGCCCGCTACTTTGCGGAAGAATTTGGCGTAAAAAAAGATGACATCGAAATTGAGGATCGGCTGTATGGTGCCGATTCTGCCGTGTTCCTGAAAGTGTTGTCCGGCCTAAAAACCAAAGTCGATACGGTAGCGGTCTTTTCGCACAACCCAGGCATCACAGAATTCGCAAACACGCTAACAGAAGTAAGAGTCGACAACATGCCTACCAGCAGTGTTTTTGCTGTCCACGTCGATACGGATGATTGGAACAACATCAGTGCCGCGGAGAAAAAATTTGTGTTTTTCGATTATCCTAAAAATCCGATGGCAAAAGAGGACTGAGTGTTAACGCAAATAGACGGATGCCTTTGGTCCGCCATTGATTTCAGCTGTCAAATGTTTCGCTGCGTTGTTGTCTTCAATCCCACTAGAAAGACGCCGCTAAGTATTGCAGTAGCTGCCAAAATCTTTTGCCAAGTAAGTTGTTCATGTAAAAAGACTGTTGCAATAATCGCTACAAAAACCGGCTGCGTGTAAATATATGTTCCCGTTGTTCCCGCTCCGATTGTTCGGATGCCGTACGCATTAAAGTAATAGGCGAGAAAAGTGCCTGGTATGGCGATCGTGGCAAGTGCTGCAAAATCGTACCACGCAAAATCACTCCAGTTGATTGAAGCAGTTTGACCCCAGCAGAAAGGAAGCAACATAATAAACCCGAAAGTGAAGACCCATCTAATCACATGCAGCGGCGTGTATATTTTCATCAAGGGCTTTACCAGAATGAAATAGATGGAATAAGAAATTGCATTCAGCAGAATCATTATGTCGCCCAGCAAATAATCAGTAGCGTGTTGCTGTGCCTCTTTTTGCATAATGAGAAAAACAGAGCCGCCAATCCCGAGAGCAAGTCCGATCGCTTTTATCAACGTAAATTTTTCTTTCAGCACCCAAAGTGCAAATACGGTTACAATGATTGGAGTGATAAGAATGAGTAATGAAGCATGAATTGTAGAGGTAAGTGTAAGGCCTTTTATGAAAAGCAGCTGGTTAATGGCTACTCCGGTTAATGCACACCAAAGAAAGCGAGATACATCCTGTTTGCGTATTCCGGCAGCGTTGGAGCTAAACAGCCACACTGCCC
>JAEZJD010000132.1 GCA_023436425.1 Bacteroidota bacterium
TATCACCGCCTTTGACGATTTCGGAAGGTGAATTACAGCATGCGGCAGATGTAATTCTCAACGCAATCGACACTATTTCCGTCTAATCCAACTTTAATGTTTTTGCCTCGTGTAACTGCAACAACAAACATACATTTGCTACATGCAGGCGCTGATTGATGCTATATCGCAATTTTACAAGAGCTGGTGTGGGAAGTACCCCATCCAGGTGGATGTATTGCCGCAATCGGGCAGCGACCGAAGATACTTTCGCGTGTTTGGAGAAAGCAACAATTCTGTTATAGCAACGTATGGATTGAATGTCGCGGAAAATGAAACCTTCATTTATTTTTCCGACCACTTCAAAAATTTGCAGTTGAACGTTCCGGAAATTTTGGGCGTGAGTTACGACAAGACGATTTACCTGCAGGAAGATTTTGGCGATACGGCTTTATTGGATGTGCTTGAGCAGAAAGGATTTGGTGCAGAGGCGTACGAACTGTTTAGAAAAAGCTTGCACGAACTTGCGAGAATGCAGGTGTTGGGCGATGAAGAATTAAACTATGAAAGGTGCCTCACAAATTCAGAGTTTGGCAAGCAGGCCATCATGGCAGATCTTCTCTACTTTAAATTTTATTTTCTCGATGCACTCCGAAAACCATATGACAAGCAGAAGTTGATCGATGATTTTGAGGCGCTAAGTAATTATCTCACCCATACTGAATACAAGTACTTTATGTTTCGCGACTTTCAAAGCAGGAACATAATGGTCACTGACGATAATACTGTCCATTTCATAGATTATCAGGGCGGAATGAAGGGTGCGCCTCAGTACGACGTAGCGAGTATACTGTGGCAGGCCAGGGCTAATCTTCCCGACGAATGGAAACAAAGTCTGTTGGATGATTACATGAATTCGTTTGATGAATTTATTGGTGCTTCTTTGGATAGATCGGTATTCAAAAGTCAATATAACGGCTACGTTTTAATTCGTTTGTTGCAGGTGCTCGGAGCTTATGGTTTTCGAGGACTATTTGAGCGCAAAGCGCAATTCCTTACAAGCATTCCCCTAACGTTGAGAAATCTTAGGTCATTTATTGACAACAACAGTATTGGCATTGTAGTTCCGGAATTCAAAAGGGTGATTTCAATTTGTGTGGACGATGAAATCATCGAACGCTTTACGCCGGTACAGGCTGACGATAATACAAAGCTGACGGTAAAAATCTGCAGCTTTTCGTACAGGCAAGGAATTCCGGACGACGGCAGTGGCAATGGTGGTGGGTTTGTGTTTGACTGTAGGGGAATAGATAATCCAGGACGACATGACGAGTATAAAGAAATTCACGGACGCAACAGACCTGTTATAGATTATCTGGAGCGACAAACCAGGATGCAGGACTTTTTGAATAGTGTGTTTGACATAGTAGATATCACCGTTGAGCAATATATCAAACGAGGATTCGACAATCTCGCTGTCAATTTCGGATGCACCGGCGGACAGCACAGGAGCGTATACGCTGCTGATGCTTTGGCTGCACATCTAAAGAATAAATACAAGGTCAAAATAGAATTGTGTCACCGTGAGCAGGAAGCGAAGAATTGGGTCAATAAGCTGCCGGTACAGTGAACTTTGCTTCCCTTTCTAATTCTACAGAACAGGATTTTGCCTCTTTTTAAACACGGAAAAAAAATTCTTGCCTAGGTTGGTGAGGGTTTCTTTTAAGCCCATTTTGCTTGTTTTCTCGTGCAAATTCAGCCTTACGTCTGACGAATTAGGTGATGCATCTGTAGGAAAAATCGAGTGTTCGACCGTTATCAGCATTTCCTGCAGTTCTTCAAGTGTGCTGGCTTTTGTCCATTGCGGAAGCCCTTCTTTCCACACATAGTCATCACTGTAAACGCCAAGCAATCTTAATTCTTCAATAGAGTAAGGACCAAGGTGTTCATCGTTGTTACGAATGTACCAGGTTTTCATAGAATTGGATTTAGGATATTGGACCGCTAAATTGGTGATACACTGTTGATTGTGCAAGTGTGGTAATACGGAAATTGTAATCGGTAAAAATACTGTTCGAAAAGGGGGAAACTCTGGATTCAGCATTTGTCAACGATACAGTTCTTGTGGCACAACGATTGTAACGATTAGCAAAAAAGTAAATGAAAAAGATTCTATTAGGAGCGCTGGTTTGTGCCGCTGTTGCCGGGGTGGTCTTTTACTTATACGATCCGGAAAAGATCAATGAAACTCTTGACGATCTAAAGGACACAGCAGACGACGCACTGAGCAAGGTGAAGAACACTCTTAATAAGCAAGGCAAAGAATTCAGCAACAGCGTAAGCTAAAAAAAAGCGGCACTGCCGCTTTTTATTTTTTATAGCAAGCCTTCGTTTTTCCACTTTACAAAAACCTGTATAGTTGAATCTGGCAGCTTCGGATGCCTGAAAGGCATAAACCCTTTTTCATTCGGGTTTTTCTGAATCCGGGCAATGATATCATCAATCTTGAATTGCGCCGCAGCGTACGAATTCAGGTTTGCTTGCTTGCCTCCGTCCAGGTGACACGGTCCGCAATTAGCCTGAATTATAGGCTGAACACTTGCAGCGAAGGTTGTTGTCGGTGCTACCTGCGCCTTTTTTGCGGTGGAGCAAAATTGAAAAACGACAGCAACAAATAGAATAATAGTAATCAGTGATTTTCTCATAAAGTTCGTTTGTGTGAAAATAAACTTTTTGATGTTTCCACGCTGAAATTAATCTGCCGCAACTTCTTTTTCAACATCGAACAAGTCGCTTGCAATGCGGTCCGCTTGTAGAAATCCTTCGTCAGTTAGTTGTACCCGGCGACCATTGAAGCGAAGAAACTCGTTAAGTATATTCCGTTGCAGCTGCTGTTGTACAAGGTTGGCCTTCTTTTCTCCCCATTTATTTTTAATATAGTCAAGGTTTAATCCATCCGACGTTCTTAATGATATCATCACATACTCATTAAACTTTTGGCTGTCCGTTAGCACTTCTGTTTCTCGCTTCGGTTTTCCTTTGGCAAGCTGTTGCACATAAATATTATTGTTAGCTACATTCCATCTGCGTTCGGATCCATTGTACGAATGCGCCGATGGACCAATGCCCAGATACTTTGTGCCAGTCCAATAAGACGAATTGTGTCTGCTTCTGAAGCCTGGCTTTGCAAAGTTGGAGACTTCGTAGTGTTCGTATCCTGCACTTCTCAGCCATTGCATAAGTTGCAGGTATTGATTAGCCTGAATATCATTATCAACATCAGGCGATTGGTTGCCTGCAATTTGCTTAAACAATGGAGTTTTTTCTTCCACCGTCAGAGCATAGCACGAAATGTGCGGAATGTTCATGCCGATTACCCGGTCAACGTTTTCTTTCCACTGCTTGTCCGACAAAAATGGAGAGCCATAGATGAGATCAATGGTAATGTTCTCAAAATATTGAACTGCTAATTGTAAACTTTCGATTGCTTGCTGCGAAGAATGCGCACGGTGCATCCACTTTAACTCTTCGTCCGAAAACGACTGTATTCCTAAGCTTAACCGGTTGATTCCTATTTTTCGCCAGTTATTGAGCTTCTCTTCATGAATGTCATCCGGATTTGCCTCAATTGTAATTTCCGCATCCTCCGCCACGGTGAAGCACTCGTTAATTGTAGAAAGCAAAAGGGTTACATCTGAAACATCCAACAGACTGGGAGTGCCTCCACCGAAATAGATGGTGTTTATCTTTTCACTACCTAAGAAGCCTGCTTCTTGTCGTACTTCATTGCACATTGCAGTAATCACATCATTCTTGTATCGCAGCGACGTGCTAAAATGAAAATTGCAATACGTACACGCCTGACGGCAAAAAGGTATATGTAGATAAATGCCTGCCATCACGAATCTCAGAAGTTGACATTAAAGCAAATAAATTACAGTCAACTTCGTTATTTGTTGTGAGTGTTTTGTTTCGGAATATGGCTAAGGTAAAGCAGGGTGTTGCTTCAATTTTGTTTTTAACAGTTTTCCTGAGCAGTGCTCATGCGCAATATGTTGTGTCATACAATGCTGTCGACACCGATTCTTTGCAACTAAAAAAGCTTTCATTAAAATCAGCATTTACTTCCCGTGCAGACGCTAGTACCTATTTTTCGAATTTACCATCAGCGTTGCGAGCCAAAGGTTTCATCGCAGCATCTATTGACACCCTTCAACTCGATTCTGCAAAGGGTAAGGTCGTTCTATTTCTTGGAAATCAGTACAAGTGGAGCACAACTCATACCCGCCCGGGTGACCAGCCCATTCTGGATGCCGTTCGTTGGCCGGGTGAAGGTACCGACATTGATTTCGCAACCCTAAGTAATTGGCAGAATAAGATCTTGGATTATCTGGAAGAAAACGGACATCCCTTTGGGAAAGCTTATCTTGACAATGTAACCGTTTCAGGAGACAGAGTAGAAGCGACTTTGATCATTGATAAAGGTCCCACTTACCGGATAGACAGCATTCGGATATATGGCGATGCAAAAGTTGACAACGAATTTCTTCAAAAGTATCTGCAGATCTACAACGGAAGCATTTACGATGCAAGAAAGCTTCGCAGCCTCAGTAAAAAATTGGCGGAATTGTCTTTTCTACAGGAGGACAGGCCCGCAGATGTAACCCGCCTTGCGACCGGGTCTGTGTTAAACTTGTATTTAAAGGAGAAAAAAAGCAGCCAGATTAATGCACTTGTGGGGTTTCTACCAAACAATGATTTGATGGTAAAAAAAAGATTGCTTTTGACGGTCGACGCCAACGTTATGCTGCGCAACTCACTGGGTTCTGGCGAAACAATAAGCTTACTGTGGCAGCAATTGAAGCAGGGTTCTCCGCGGATAAATTTGCTCTACGATCAACCTTTTATTTTTCATACCTCATTCGGTGGTTTGTTTTCGTTCGACATGTACAAACAGGATAGCAGTTATTTAAATCTCAACATGAAGCTGGGGACAACATACAGTCTAAAAGAAAATCAGTCTGCGTCCGTTTTTTTATTGCGCAGGCAAACCGTGGTAAACACAATCAACACAGCTTCAGTTATTCAAACCAAAAAGCTTCCACAGGAGGCAGATGTAAGTTCGGTAAACCTCGGCTTTAGTTACGATCAAAACAGCACCGACTATCGGTTCAATCCGCGAAGGGGCAACGTAATTTCCATTACCGCGTCGGGAGGAACAAAGAAAGTGAAAAAAAACAGCCAGATTCTGGAGCTGAAAGACCCGTCAAATCCCACGTTCAATTTCGACAACCTGTATGACACCGTCAAGCAAAATGCGTATCAGCTTCGCGTTAATGCATCGCTCGCTCATTATTTTTCTCTCGGCGGACAACGGACTATGAAACTGGCGCTCAACACCGGAATTTTTCTGAGCGCTAACTACTTTCGAAACGAGATGTTTCAAATTGGCGGGTATAAATTGCTACGGGGCTTTAATGAAGAGAGTCAATACGTTTCGCAATATTCCGTTGGGACGGCGGAGTTTCGATATCTAATAGCAAGGAACTCCGCCTTCTTTGCGTTTTTAGATGGCGGCTGGGGCAAACATTTGCTCGAAGCCAGGCAAAATCACAGCTACATTGGAACAGGAGTGGGCCTGTCGTTTGAAACAAAAGCAGGCATCATTAACCTGGCATGGGCCTTGGGCAAACGTGACGATACAGAATGGAATTTGCGGCAGTCGAAAATCCACATTGGATTTGCCAGTTATTTTTAAAAGCATCAATGATGCAGCTATTTTTGCGGTCTGTGAAGGTGCTGCTGATTATATTCTTCTTGTTTTCCTCTCCCGAAATTTTTGCGCAGCAGGATTCCGCAGTACAGCCGCAGCCAACTGCTCCACGCGATACAACTAAAAAAGTTCGGCGGCTGCGGCAGGTTCCGAAGCGGGCAATAGTAGACACAGTACGGTCCGATAGTTTACGGATTGATTCGCTTGCTCCTTTGACGGACACCGTCATCATTGACACGTTGCCCGCCAGCATACCTCCGTTGGATTCAATAAAAGTAAAGCTGATCGCCCCGATTGGCTCTGACTCGGCGAGGTTTGTTGATCGTTTTTATTTTCAATACTTAAAGCCGATTCGGTACACCGTCAGCAAACGACAATGGCATGGCAAGGAAGAGATTTTTTATACCGTAGTCGGGCTGCTGATCTTTTTTGCAGTGCTGAGAAACTCTTTTCGCAGATACATTTCAGAACTGTTCCAAACTTTCTTCCGCACAACCATTCGTCAAAAGCAAATCAAAGAACAATTGTTGCAAAGTCCTTTGCCTTCACTCATGTTCAATGTTTTCTTTGTGTTCAGTACCGGCATTTTTATAGCTCTCCTTTTCCGGCATTTTAATTTTGGTGATCAGCTTAGCTTTCCGCTTTTGGCTTTATATGCTGCTGCCACTGTTGCTTTGATCTATCTCGGCAAGTTTTTGATTGTTAAAATATTTGGGTGGATTTTTCGGGCCGCTGAAGCTTCGCAGACGTACACTTTTATTGTTTTTTCTGCAAACAAAGTTATCGGCATAGTTATTCTTCCGCTGCTCGTGATAGTGGCTTTCACGTACGGGTATCTTTACCAGTCGGCGCTGGCTTTGAGTTTATTTGTCGTAATTGCCATTTTTCTTTACAGGTATTTCCTCGCCTTTATATCCACAAGCCGGTACTTAAAAGTTAGTTTCTTTCATTTTTTACTTTATATGCTTGCATTCGAAGTGCTGCCACTTCTTCTGATTAACAAACTGTTGTCCATGTTTCTCAATGAATTACATTAATTTTGCACCTGAGCCGAACGACATATCATGGTAAAACCCGGTGTTAAGGCCAATTCGATGGCTAAAAACAAAAAAACGGTTTTGATTACTCAACCAAGACCGGAAAGCGATAAATCCCCTTATTTTGAATTGAGCAGAAAATACAACATTGAGTTGGAGTTTCAGCCGTTCATTAGGCTCGAACCTATTCCTGCCAAAGAGTTTCGTAAACAGAAAATTGATATTCAAAGCCACTCCGCTGTAATTTTCACCAGCCGCAATGCCATTGACCATTTTTTTCGGGTATGCGAGGAAATGAAAATAAGCGTGTCGCAGGATACGAAATACTTCTGCATAACGGAAGCCGTTGCTCTCTATCTCCAAAAATTTATTCTGTATCGCAAGCGAAAAGTTTTTTACGGAGCAGATGGCAGCAATAAAAGTTTGTTCGATGTTATCAACAAACATAAAAGCAACGAAAGATTTTTGTATGTGTGTTCCGAAAATCAGCAGGACAGTGAAATCACCGGCTGGTTGAAAGCAAACAACTGCGACTTTTCACTTGCGTTCATGTACCGCACTGCCAGCAACGATGTGAAAGAATTGCTGTCATCAAAAGAGTACCATGTTATTTGCTTTTTTACGCCCAGTGGAGTGAAAAGCCTATTTGATAATATGCCGAAGTTCAAACAGAACGGAACCGTAATAGGCGCCTTTGGCAACAACACTGCAAGAGCGGTTGAAGAGTCCGGATTGAAACTTAGTATAAAAGCGCCTGAACCGCAAACGCCATCAATGGTGGCAGCTCTCGAGAAGTTTCTCAGCAGCGAAACAAAAAAAAAGTAGTTACGAGAAGAACCTCTACTCCCGTTCATCCTTAAAGGATTAATACTTAATCGTTTTTTCTGATGGCTAATCGTCTTGCCAACGAGACCAGTCCTTATTTACTGCAACATGCGCACAACCCTGTCGATTGGTATCCGTGGGGAGAGGAAGCTTTTGAAAAAGCAATGACAGAAGATAAGCCGGTGCTGGTGAGCATAGGCTACGCTGCCTGCCATTGGTGCCACGTTATGGAAAAGGAAAGCTTTGAAAGCACTCCTGTGGCAGCGATTATGAACGAGCGGTTTGTAAACATCAAAGTAGATAGGGAGGAAAGACCAGATGTGGACCACATTTACATGGATGCGGTGCAGGCAATAACAGGCAGCGGCGGATGGCCCTTAAATGTGTTTTTAACGCCCCATAAAAAGGCTTTTTATGGCGGAACGTATTTTCCACCAAAAAGAGCGTTCAATCGTGCTTCTTGGACGGAAGTATTGCTGGCAATCTCCGATGCTTATGGCACTAGAAGAGACGAAATTCTGCAGCAGGCCGAAAGTTTAATGCAACACATTGAGGCATCAAACTCCTTCGGTGTCGATCTAGCCAACGCCGCTTTTGACAAACAAATGATCGCCACTGCTTTCGAAAACCTGATGAAAACCGCGGATAAGGAGTGGGGCGGATTCGGGAATGCGCCAAAGTTTCCTCAGACATTTTCAATCAATTTTTTACTTTCTTATGCTTACCTGGAGAAGGATAAAGATGCGCTGACTCAGGCAATCACCAGCTTAACGAAAATGATCCAGGGTGGAATTTACGACCATGTCGGCGGCGGCTTTGCCAGGTATTCAACGGACAGAGAATGGTTGGTTCCACACTTCGAAAAGATGTTGTACGACAATGCTCTGATCGTTAGCACGCTCGCCGATGCCTATTCGCTCACCAAAGATGAATTGTATAAGGACGTCATGGAGCAATCTTTGGCATTCGTTGAGCGGGAACTTCAGCATGCGGGTGGCGGTTTTTTCAGTGCTCTCGATGCCGACAGTGAGGGCGAAGAAGGAAAATTCTACGTGTGGAGTTATGATGAGGTGAAAGCTGCTCTGGGGGAAGACGCGGAACTCTTCTGCGATTTTTATGATATAACGCCGCAGGGTAACTG
>JAEZJD010000144.1 GCA_023436425.1 Bacteroidota bacterium
CCCAAACACAGGTGAAGAAATTCAGCGCAAACCAGATCCAAAAGAACCATTTGCGGCGCTGGCATTCAAAATAATGACCGATCCGTTCGTTGGTCGTTTGGCATTCTTCCGCGCCTATTCTGGTCACCTCGATGCCGGCTCTTATGTGCTGAATGTAAGGAGCGGCAAGAAGGAGCGTATCAGCCGTATCATGAAAATGTTTGCTAACAAACAAAATCCTGTTGATTTTATTGAAGCAGGAGACATTGGTGCCGCTGTTGGTTTTAAAGAAATAAAAACCGGTGATACGCTCAGCGATGAAGATCACCCAATCGTTTTGGAAAACATGTTCATTCCGGAGCCGGTAATTTCTGTAGCTGTTGAGCCGAAAACGCAGGCTGACGTCGATAAAATGGGAATGGCAATTTCCAAGCTTGTAGAGGAAGATCCTACACTTCGTGTGAAAACAGACGAAGATACAGGACAAACGATCCTTTCCGGAATGGGAGAACTGCACCTGGAAATCATTGTAGATCGCATGCGCCGTGAATTCAAAGTAGAAGTAAACCAAGGTGCACCTCAGGTGGCGTATAAAGAAGCATTCACCAAAACAATAGAACATAGAGAAGTACTGAAAAAGCAAACAGGTGGTCGCGGAAAGTTCGCGGACATTATGTTCGAACTCGGCCCTATCGATGCTGAGTGGAAGGAAGCAAACCCAGATAAGCACTACCAGTTTGTAAACGATCTTTTTGGTGGTTCTATTCCGAGGGAATTTGTTCCTGCAATTCAAAAAGGATTCGAGCAAGCAATGACAACCGGTGTACTCGCAAGCTACCCTGTAGATAATTTGAAAGTTCGTGTATACGACGGCTCTTTCCACGCTGTGGACTCAGATGCTATGTGTTTTGTATTGTGTGCAAGAAGTGGTTTCCGCGAAGCGGCAAAAAAAGCGAAGCCTGTGCTGCTCGAACCAATAATGAAAGTGGAGGTATTAACCCCGGATCAGTACATGGGTGATGTAACCGGTGACCTCAACCGCCGCCGCGGAATGATGGAAGGAATGGATACAAGGGCAGGCGTTCAGGTGATCAAAGCAAAAGTTCCACTCAGTGAAATGTTCGGTTATGTTACGCAATTGCGTTCGTTATCATCTGGTCGTGCATCGTCAACAATGGAATTTTCCCATTATGCTCCGGCACCGAACAATATAGCTGAAGAAGTTATTGCAAAATCGAAGGGTAAAGTGTCTGCCGAGTAACACTCCTTTTTAATAGTGAGAACGTTTTCAATCCTGCTTCGGCAGGATTTTTCTTTTTATGAGTTGTTTGGGCACTGTATTTGGTAAATGAAGGATGCAGTTCAAACCAGTTTCTCCCCCGTCGCAAGTAATCCAAGTTATCGGCTTGTATAAAAGTCTGTGGCATCAATATTGCTGTAGCAGCAAAAAATTAACTTATGAAGTCCCTTAAAACACTTTTTACCCTAACCCTGACTGCGTTCATTTTAGTTTCATTTACTTCATGCTCTAAAGATAATTCAGGTGACAAGGCTCGCCTCCAGGTTTATTTAACCGATCAGCCGGGCAATTATGGCGAGGTGAATATCAATGTTCAGGAAGTGCTTATTAACTACTCCAACGATACGGGCAAAAACTGGGTAGCATTACCGGGTGTTCAGTCTAAAACTTACGACTTGTTGAAACTAACAAACGGAAACGAAGCTTTGTTGTCAGACGCCGAAGTGGAAACGGGAAGAATTCAACAAATCCGTTTAGTATTAGGCGATAACAACAATGTGAAGGTCGGAACCCAAACTTTCGCATTGCAAACTCCAAGTGCACAGCAATCCGGTTTGAAAGTTAAGATCAATCAGGATGTAAATGAAGGGGTCTCGTACAAATTGCTCCTTGACTTCGATGCCTCCAGATCGATTGTGAGAACAGGGAATGGAGGCTACATTTTGAAACCGGTCATCAGAGCCACAGTTGAAGCAATTGGCGGGGGCATCAAAGGCTTCGTTACGCCAACAACTTTCCCAACTGCAGTTTATGCCATCAAAGGCGCAGCAGATACCGTTGCGGGAACCACAACGCTGAACGGTGCATATCAAATTAAAGGAATTGACGCCGGAACTTATTCGCTGACGTTTGCGCCTTCCGATGTTACTTATCAGAAGCAAACAAGAGCGGTAACCGTAACAACAGGCAACGTTACTGTAGTCGACACAGTGAAACTTGTGAAGTAGACACCTTCGATACCATACACTTAAAGGCCTTTGCCATTTGGTAAAGGCCTTTTTGTTGCTATTTTTATTCAAACGCTGCCAATGAAGCTCATGATAATAACACTGCTGCTTTCCTGTAGCCTTCTCTGTTGTTTGTTGACCTCAGCGCAGTCCACCATTCTTAGAGAGGGATTGGTGATAAAAAAATCGACCAAAGTAAAACGGGCGACATACCGGATAGCAGCACCCTCGGATTTACATAGATCTGCTATTGTCATTAACGGAAATAACATCACAGTCGACTTTAACGACGCCGTTTTAGTCGGAAGCAATGTCCAAAAATTGCCAAATGAATTTGAAGGCGTAGCTGTGATAATTCGAGGAGGCAAAAACATCACCGTTAAAAATCTTAAAGCCAAAGGGTATAAGGTCGCACTTCTGGCAAGCAATGTCGAAAACCTTTCGATAGAAAACTGCGACTTTAGTTACAACTATCGTCAGCATTTAAACAGCACGCAGGAAAAGGAAGACATTGCTGATTGGATGAGTTATCATAAAAACGAAGACGATCAGTGGCTACGTTATGGAGCAGCTATTTACCTGAAAGGTTGCAGTAGTGCAAACATCACTAACAACAAGGTCACGGGCGGTCAGAATGCTTTAATGATGATGGAGTGCAATAACAGCATGATCTACAACAACGATTTTTCATTCAATTCCGGAATTGGGCTGGGCATGTATAAATGCAGCAACAATAAAGTGCTTTTCAACCGAATAATTTTCAACGTCCGCGGCTACAGTCATGGCGTGTATAATCGTGGTCAGGATAGTGCAGGCATCCTGGTGTATGAACAGAGTAACAACAACTTGTTTTATAAGAACGCGGTAACCCATAGCGGTGACGGGTTTTTCCTTTGGGCCGGACAAACAACAATGGATACAGGAAAAGGAGGATGCAACGACAATATTATACTCGACAATGATTTTTCGTATGCGCCAACGAACGGCATTGAAGTGACTTTCAGTCGGAACAAAATATTTCGGAACAGAATGTTTGAATGTGACCACGGCATCTGGGGTGGCTACAGTTATAACACAGAGATTAAAGAAAATAAGTTTCGCAACAACCGCATTGCGATTGCAATAGAGCACGGCCAAAACAACGACATTCACCACAACCTTTTTATGCAGGACAAAGAGGCAATTAGGCTATGGGCAAGACGAGAGCAGCCTGCAGACTGGGCTTATGCAAAATACCGGGACACACGCAGCCACAACTACAATATTGTCGGAAACAGTTTTAACAATCATCCGCTGGTGTTCAACATCGCACTTACAGATTCTCTGAATGTGTTCGACAACAGAATATCATTTTCTGATTTTGTTTACGACATTGATTCAACAGTAACTAACCTTGACACTTTGGGGAATGATGCGTTGGCAAATAAGTTCTCCACCGATACGATGATTCAAATTCCTGAAGGCAAAAATGCAATGGATCCTTTCCGCGGCTATGGTCATTTGGCAGGCAGAAAAAACATTTTTATTACAGAATGGGGGCCTTACGATTTTAGATATCCAGTTTTCTGGAACAGTAATCCTGTCGATACATCCGGCGTGATGAATTTTTATGTGAAAGGTCCTGCAGGCAAATGGAAGATTGTTTCAGCAAAAGGTGTGGAGCAGCTTTCAAAACAATCCGGTGCATCTGGAGATTCTATCACTGCAAAAAAAATCGTCGGCAGCAGAACTGATATTGAGATTAAAGC
>JAEZJD010000093.1 GCA_023436425.1 Bacteroidota bacterium
ACTCCGGCTGGTTCAAATTTGAATTGTATAATGACGATCAGTTGGTGGAAAAGAACAGGTTTTATTTAAGCAAGGAATTCTGAGGAGTGTCCAATGCGGCGTTTTCCGTGAGCACCACATTGAAAACCTTCGCAAAATTATTCTTCATCTTTTCCTTTACTTCTGCCAAGTTCACTTCTCTTTTAAGCTCTTCTTTGATGGAAGTAACTTTTTTATTTACGATGCCGCAAGGAATAATATAATTAAAGTAGCTCAAGTCTGTATTGACATTTAACGCTAAACCGTGCATGGTAACCCAGCGGCTGCAACGTACACCCATGGCGCAAATCTTCCGCTCCTTTCCTTTAACCGTTGCATCAATCCAAACACCTGTTTCGCCTGCCGAACGACCAGCAATGATACCATATTCGGCAAGTGTCTGAATAACCACTTCTTCCAGTTCACGCAGATAACGACCAATGTCCGTATAAAATTTTTCAAGGTCTAAAATGGGATACGCTACAATTTGATGCGGTCCGTGAAAAGTGATATCGCCGCCGCGGTTTGTTTGATAAAATTGCACTCCATGAGCTTTCCGTTGCTGCTCGTTGATCAACACATGCTCCATTTTCCCACTTTTTCCAAGTGTAAAAACAGCAGGATGCTCAACAAACAACAGGTAGTTTCTTGTGTCAGGCTGCAGGTTTTCTATTTGGTCGTTGTTCTCCGGCACAGACCTTTTCAACTGTAAATTTTCCTGTAACAAAGCCTCCTGATAGTCCCACGCAGCCTTGTATTCCATCACACCCAAATCTCTTACTTCTACCAATTGTTTCGTCATAATGCAAAATTAGGCGCTTCTACAGCTTTATTTTTGCAGCCATGCCGATGGACGAAAACCTGCGAGAAGAATCCCCGGAAAGCAGTGAAGAATTATACGAACGCTTCGCGTTTACTGCAGATAAGGGACAGGAGCCTATTCGCATAGATAAGTTTCTGATGAATAGAATTGAGGGAGCTACCAGAAACAAATTGCAGCAGGCGATTAATGCAGGCTTTGTGCTGGTGAACGGAAAAGAGGTAAAACAAAACTATAAGATTAAGCCGGCAGATGCAATTGTCATCTATTCAGATCTTTCGCCGGATGCAACCGACGTTACACCTGAAAAGATTGATTTAAACATCGAGTACGAAGATGATGATCTTCTGATCATCAACAAACCTGCAGGCATGGTGGTGCACCCGGGAAGTGGCAACTATTCCGGCACTTTGCTGAACGGAGTAGCTTACTATTTACAGCAACAAAATCCTTCAATTTCAGAACAAACACTGCCCCGCTTCGGGCTGGTGCACAGAATTGATAAGAACACAAGTGGGCTTATTGTTTTGGCAAAGAATGATAAAGCGATGCGCCAGCTGGCAAAGCAATTTTTCGATCACACCGTCAAAAGGAAATACATAGCACTTGTGTGGGGCGACATACAAAACGATCAGGGTACGATTGTGGCTCACGTGGGCAGGAACCTGCGACACAGAAAGCTATTTGAAGCATACCCTGAAGGCGATCATGGTAAAGAAGCCATTACACACTACAATGTGCTGGAGCGGTTTAACTATGTGACATTGGTGCAATGTGTCCTGGAAACAGGTAGAACGCACCAGATCAGAGTACACATGAAATACATTGGTCACCCGTTATTCAATGACGAATTTTATGGCGGAGATAAAATCGTGAAGGGAACAATTTTTAGTAAATACAAACAATTTGTAGATAATTGCTTTGCCATTTGTCAACGACAGGCTTTGCACGCCAAGACGCTTGGCTTTATTCATCCAACCAAAGACCAGGAAATGTTTTTTGAGACTGAATTACCGGATGACATGCGGGAGGTAATTGAAAAATGGAGACAATACGCGAAAGGTTTAAAGTGAAACTAAACCTTGCTCCTTCTACATCCAATGGATGCCTTTGGGTCTCATCAATAGTTTAGCTCATTATTGACCGGACGTACTGTTTACAGCAGATTTGTAAATTTATAGTTCAACTGTGGATTATGACTCAGCCAACTGACAGTCCGCGGATATACATACCGCCACCAGTTATTTACATAGGATTTTTTTTGGTAGCTATTCTCCTGCAAGGCGCAACCCACATGAACAATCGCTTTTTTCTCACTGTAACTTCAAAGGTTCTTGGTGCGTTGCTGATTGTATTCGGATTGTTCTTCAACTTTCCAGCTTTGCGGCAATTCTTTAAAACAAAAAACACAGTCGTCACCAGCAAACCGGCAAACTCCCTGCAAACGACCGGAATTTATTCTGTAAGCCGAAACCCAATGTACATCAGCTTACTTCTTTTCTACACCGGACTTTCCTTTCTCATTGGCAACTGGTGGCACATCATTTTGTTGCCTGTGCTTTTTCTGATAGTGCAGGAATACATTATTAAAAGAGAGGAAAGGTATCTGCTTCGAAGATTTGGCGAGCAATATCTCCGCTATACTACAAAAGTCAGACGATGGATTTGAGGAGAAAGGCTGATGGATTGGATTAATGAAGTTTACTTGTCATGTTGAAACTTCTTCTGCCATTCGAGTATGCCGCCAGTCAGGTTTTTTGTGTTTTTAAATCCCATTGACTCCAGTGTCAGACAAGCCATCATGCTGCGATGACCACTGCGGCAATGAATGATTACTTCGTCTTCCTTCAAATGCTCGATCTCTTCCACTTGCATCGTTTGTATTTTTCCTAATGGTATGAGCTTACCACCAATGTTCACTTCTTCGTATTCATGAGGCTCACGACAATCGATGAGATTTAATTTTTCTCCATTGTCGAGGCGCTGCTTCAATTCTTCTACGGTAATATTTTTCATTGTTGCGGCTGTTGTTCATCGGGCAGTGGCGTTTGCAACTGCGTAGAATCTATGATTGGCTTTTCTATCTGTAAACGCAAGTCCACCATTTGTCCGGGCCTCATGCTTAGCCGTTTGCCGTCCGCAGTACGGGGTGCGGGCCGCTGCCAGTATACGTAAGCATTTGCCTGGTCCGTAACGTCGGAATTAGGAATGACAGCTCCAACAATTATCCCCTGCGCATCGAGCAAGGCTCTTGCCTCTTCATAAGTTCTGCCGACGAGATCGGGCACGGCAACGTATTCGTCGCCCACGCCACTGCCAAGCACAAGGGAGATTTTCGTTCCCATTTTGATCTTTGTTCCCGGTTCAATTGGCGCATCGTTTACCAATTGTTCTAAGACAGAATTTCTAGCGAAGTCAGGTTTGTACGTTGTGTCGCCAATGCGAAGTCCGAGGTTTTGTAAAATGAGCTGAGCGTTGCGAAAACTGTATCCCTTTAAATTGGGCATGTCAACATCGGGCGGAACAAAGCGGTTGATGGTGACGTAAACTGTTCTGTTCACTTTAACTACATCGTCAGCCTCCGGCACTTGTTTCAGCACAACTCCACGCGGCAATGAATCGTAGAATACTGAATCCTGCACGACAACATCAAAACCTTTATCTTCTAAAATTTGTTCCGCTTGTGTTAGGGTTTTACCTGTGATGAGTGGAACTGTAAGTGATTTTCCGTGCTTTGTAAGCCAGTTTAATGATAGCAAAAACACGAGAACAATGACAATGACAAAGGCTAATGCAAAAACTATGTTCTCCCACAAAGGACGTTTTGCTAAATACCTGAACATGCAGCTTTTTTATTTGGGTGTGCAATATAGTTTAATAGGCATTGCTTACAGAACGTGGTAAAGGCCGACAGTCAAAATTTGGTTTTCGTTAAACCGCAGCTATTCTACTTTGACGAGAGCGCATCTTCCAACAGGGCAGTGTAAAAATCCTTCAAACTCCCTCCTTGTGCTCTCACCTGCTGTGGTACTACGCTGGCATCTGTTTGCCCTGGAATGGTGTTTACTTCAAGCATATACGGCTCCTGCTCCTGCTCGTTGTAAATAAAATCGATTCTGATAACCCCCCGGCAATTAAAAACCTGGTAAACTTTTTTGGCAGCAGCATGCAGTTTTTCTTTCCAATCCTGCGGGAGATCAGCGGGTGTTATCTCTTTCGACTTGCCTTCATATTTTGCTTCAAAATCAAAAAACTCTTTGTCTGTAGTTACTTCCGTAATCGGCAGCACAAATATTTCGGTACCGGTTCTGTAAACACCCACTGTGAACTCTCGTCCCTGTATCATTTCTTCAACCAGCACCTGATTATCTTCTTTGAAAGCCTTCTCAATTGCGGCACCCAATTCTTCCGAAGCACTATTCACTTTCGACATACCGATGCTGGAGCCACCGTTATTCGGTTTAACAAATACAGGAAACTTTAGATTGCTTTTCACTTCATCTGGGCTTGTAAACTGGTCTTTGATGAACAAGACAGATTTTGCCACACGAATTCCAGCCATGGCGGCAACTGCCACTGTGTACCTTTTATTGAACGTTAACGCTGCTGTGGCTGCATTGCATGAAGTATAAGGTAATCCCAAAACATCAAAGTATCCCTGCAGTTTGCCATCTTCTCCCGGGCTGCCGTGCATGCCAATAAATACGCCATCAAATTTGATCTTTTGATTGTTGACGGTAATGGAAAAATCGTTTTTATCAACAGCGGTTTTAATGTCATTATCATTGACGTAAAACCATCCCTGCGGATTAATATCAATTTTGTAAACCTCGTACAGATCCTTATCCAGTGAGTTATAAATATTTGTTGCAGATCTGTAAGAGATAACAGCTTCGCCGGAGAGTCCGCCCGTTACTAATGCAATTTTCTTCTTCATGGTTGAATGTTGCTATCAATAAAAAGGAGTGTTCAATAATGCAAGAAAGGTGAACGACTCTCGTCCTTCACCTTTTTACAACAGGAAATATCACCTGTTTCTACGAGCAGTTGGTACTGCATTAATTTGATGCTATTAAGGTACACTAATTTCAAATATGCAGTGCTTCTTTTTTCGCTAGCAGTTGCTCCACTGTTTCTACATACATTTCGTCGGGAACGCAGCAGTCAACCGGGCATACAGAAGCGCACTGTGGTTCCTCATGAAAACCCTGGCATTCTGTGCATTTGCTCGGAACGATGTAATAAGTGTCAACAGCGATAGGCGCATTTCTTTGGTCAGCATCCACAACGGTACCATCTACCAGTGTGTATTGGCCTTTTACAGTGGTGCCATCAGCAACAGCCCACTCTACGCCGCCTTCATAAATTGCATTATTGGGACACTCCGGTTCGCAAGCTCCGCAGTTAATGCATTCTTCGGTAATCTTAATTGCCATAAAATATTAGAGATTTAGGAGGGATTAATTTTGCCGCAAATTTACTTTGAGAATGAATATAGAAGAAAGAAAAGATTTGTTAGTCGCACTTGGAAATTACCTGAGAACGGGAAACGCAGAATGGGAATCAGTGAAGCAAAGAGCTAATGTTGAAAACCCGTGGTTCACTCCTGAATTTATTGATCTTGCTGTGAAGAACATTACCGACAATTTTCTTCAACCCGATCAACTGCAGTTACTGATCGACAAATACAACCTTGCTGAAGAACACCGTGATCCAAAAAAAGTTGGAATCGTAATGGCAGGCAACATTCCTCTCGTGGGATTTCATGACCTGCTGTGTGTTTTCATAACGGGACATATTTGTGTTATCAAACCTTCGTCGAAAGACAAGCATTTGGTGGAGCATGTTGTGAAAAAAATGATCGAATTAGACCAGAAAGCGCAGGAGTTTTTGTTTATCAGGGAAATGCTTAAAAATTGCGACGCGTACATTGCCACAGGCAGCAACAATTCAGCACGCTATTTTGAATATTATTTTAGAAACGTCCCGCACATCATTAGGAGAAACAGAACTTCTGTAGCTGTACTCACAGGCAGTGAAACATCAGCGGAATTAGAAAGTTTAGCTGATGACGTGCACCTTTATTTTGGCTTAGGTTGTAGAAACGTCACCAAAATTTTTGTACCTGAACACTACGATTTTGTTCCGCTGTTAAATGCATTTAAAAAATACAATTACTTCACAAACCACAACAAATACAAAAACAACTACGACTATAATCTTGCAGTGCATATTCTTAATAAAAAATACTACATGACCAACGACAGCATTTTGTTGATAGAAGACGAGTCACCATTTTCACCCATCAGTCAGTTGCACTATCAGTATTATAAAAACATGAATGAAGTGAATGAATCTTTAGCAAACGATGAACGCATTCAATGCGTTGTCAGCCAAAAGCATTACAGGTTTGGTGAAGCACAGTCCCCCGAAATTTGCACATACTCAGATGATGTGGATACGATTCAATTCCTTCTGCAATTATGATCTTAAAGAAGTACGAAGACCTTAGTAAATTTAGTGTTAAACTGGCTGATCGGTCTCAGAATACAAAACTGCTATCGTTATTTTGTTAGTCCAAGGCATGTATTTTGACGTGATAGATTACCTGATAAACATAAAGAACCATGAAAATCAAACAAATACTCTTAATCGTAGCAATAAGTGCTGCTTCCGCGTTGGGAAGCGTAGTGCTTTACAATAAAATCCAATCCGGAGGCGGGTCCGACATCGGCTCGGCAGCCAAAGGATATCCTGCTAATTATGCAGGTTTTTTTGACGGAAAACCTGCAACTCCGGCAGACGCAATAGATTTAACGAAAGCTGCAAATAGTTCCGTTCCTGCAGTCGTGCACATTAAAACCAAAATTCCGGCAAAGAAAATATCAAACGATTTACCACGTCGCCGAAGCATTTTCGATGACATGTTTGGAGATGTTTTCGGTGATATGGGTCCGAATATTATTCCGGAGCAAAGAGCTTCCGGTAGCGGTGTTATCATCAGTGAAGATGGTTACATTGTTACCAACAACCACGTTGTTACCGACGAAACAACCGGCAATGTGGCTCCCGAAATCACAATCACGCTTCATGATCGGAAAACCTATAAGGCTCGTGTTATCGGCCGCGATCCCAGCAGCGATATTGCAGTTTTAAAAGTTGACGCTACTAAGTTGCCGTATTTAGTTTATGGCAACTCGGACAATATTCAACTAGGTCAGTGGGTGCTTGCAGTTGGTTATCCGCTTACGTTGGAAACCACCGTAACTGCCGGAATAGTGTCAGCACTTGGACGTTCAATTAACATCAACAGCCGTCAGACAAGAAGAGGTGACACACCCATAGAATCATTTATTCAGACGGATGCTGCCGTGAACCAGGGAAATAGCGGTGGTGCATTGGTGAATGCAAGCGGAGAACTCGTCGGAATCAACTCGGCGATACTTGCGCCTACGGGCACTTACGCGGGGTATTCATTTGCGATTCCGGTAAATCTTATCAAGAAAATTGTCGCTGATATTGTGCAATTTGGCGATGTACAAAGGGGTTATCTCGGGGTAACCTACATTCCTGCAGATCAGTATAACGAAGAGCAGCTGAAAAGTCTTGGCGTTCCTACCAATGTCGATGGCGTTTATGTAACTGCCGTTTCTCCCGATGGCGGAGCTGCAGCAGCAGGGATTAAGAAAGGTGATATCATCACAAAAGTGAATAGCAATCCGGTTACCTCCGGCATTCAGATGAGTGCTCAAATTGCCAGCTTCAGACCGGGTGACAAAGTTCCAGTTACATACCTGAGAGCCGGCAAAGAATACACTACAACGGTGACATTGAAAAAGAGAACAGATGTCGTAACCAATAACATTGGCGAAAGATTAGGCGGAGATTTAGCAACGCTCGACAAAGCAAAAGCCAGAAGCAATGGAGTTGACGGCGGTGTGGTAGTAAACAGGATCACTTCCGGCGGAGTGTTAAGCAATGCACGTGTGCAGCCTGGGTTCATAATCACAAGCGTAGTTACTCCCGAAGGTGTTCAGCAGGTAACATCTTTGGAAGAATTGAACGAAATTTTAAGGAACGCAGTTGGAACCGTTCAAGTTCAGGGAGTATACCCCGGCTATTCAGAGCCGTACACTTATCCGTTACGACTTGTTCAATAAGCAAAACGACTTAAATGAAATCCTCCTTCCACGGAGGATTTTTTATTTTTTGACGAGAATTTTCCATCCAAATTTTTTCAGCTGAACTTCTCCCGTAAGTAGTTCTCCGCTGTCTCTGTCAATCCATTCCGGATTATCACTGATCTTCAATGGAATTGCTTGGTCCGAAAAATTAAGTAGTATTAAAATCTCGCTGCTGGCATCAGTTCTTTTGAAGGCGAGTAATTTATCTACGTTTGAAAAAACTCGTTCAACAGGTGCTTGAGCATTCAAAGCGCAAAAATCTTTTCTCAAGTGCAAAAGATTGCGATAGAATTGGTGCAACGCACAGCTGTCATTCCATGCAATTACATCCTTTTCAAAAAATTGCAATCGCTTCCGGTTAGGCAGTTCTTGTCCGCTGTATATGAGAGGCACACCTGGCCAAGTGCAACTAAAGACAGCAAGCAGTTCTGCCATCTCTCCATACTTCTCGTACTCCGTTCCATTCCAGCTATTTTCATCATGGTTGCTCGTAAACCAGCATTTCAACCCAACTGAATGCGAGTAGTTTTCCAGCACTGTCATCAACTCGTTGAATGAAATTTCCTCTTTGTAATACTTTTCGCAACTATGCATCCACTTCCATGTATATGCAGCATCAAACACCTGCATAAACTCCGGGCTATCGAGCATATCTAATTCGCCAAGCCATAATAATGGCTTTCGTTTTTGCAATTCACTTTTTGCTTCTTTCCAAAACTTCAATTCCACCCAAAACGCCAGATCGCATCTGAACCCGTCAATATCAGTATGCTCGATCCACCATTCCATTGCATTTATCATTGCAGAACGAACAGCGGCTTGTGAGAAGTCCAGCTCAATGATATCGTCCATTCCTGAAGCACGTTTGAACTGCCCGTTTTCATCTTTCTTGTACCATTCGGGATGCTCGGCGGTCCAAACATGATCCCACCCGGTGTGATTTGCTACCCAATCAATAATCACTGTCAATCCAAGATTATGTGCCTTTTGAACCAACGATCTGAAATCGTCCAGAGTCCCAAATTCCTGCGAAACAGCGGTGTAATTGGAACACGCATAATAGCTGCCTAGGGTGCCCTTTTTATTTTTTTGAGAAATGGGTGTTAATGGCATGAACCATAAAGTTTCTACGCCCATGTCTTTTAACCGGTGCAGATGCTCGCCGAAAGCATTTATCGTGCCTTCCACGGTGTACTGGCGCAGATTTACTTCGTAAACATTCGTTTTAAAAATCCAGTCATTGCTCATATAAACAGTTCACGTGCCGCAAAGTTCACAAGATCGGCGGTTTTTAACCAACTTGTAAACGTGTGAACTTATGAACTTGAATAACTTTGCGGCAATGAAAAGTTTTGATGTTCCTTCCGTGTACAAAAGCAGACTGATTTCTGCTATAAAAAAAGACCGCAAGGAACAGGACAGAATGAAAAAGGACTTCTCTCCTACCCTGCTCAACTTCGGACCTCTCAAAATTTACCTCGCACGTCATTTTGGTTTTTGCTATGGTGTGGAAAATGCTATCGACATTGCTTTTTCAACTATTGAAGAAAATCCCGGCAAGAGAATCTACCTGTTGAGCGAAATGATCCACAATCCGCAGGTAAATGCAGATTTGAGAGCAAATGGAGTAAAGTTTTTACAGGATAATTCCGGGAAGCAAGTCATTCCTTTTGAAGAACTTACTGCCGATGATATTGTGCTCATCCCTGCGTTTGGAACAACTGTGAACATTGAAAACAAACTGCGTGATATCGGAATTCGTGTGGAGCAATACAACACTACATGCCCGTTCGTGGAAAAAGTTTGGAACCGCAGTGAAGCGATTGCGAAAAACCGGTACACAATTGTCATTCATGGTAAACCGACGCACGAAGAAACCAGAGCCACGTTTTCGCATGCGGCCGTTAATGCTCCTTCGGTTGTAGTGAAAGATATGGAACAGGCAAAGCAGCTGGCAAAATACATTTTGGAAGAAACTTCTGCGGATCAATTCTACACTGATTTCAAAAACCAGCATTCAGAACATTTCGATGTAAAAAAAGACTTGCAGCGTATTGGTGTTGTTAATCAAACAACGATGCTCGCCAGCGATACACAGGCGATTGCGGATTACCTTAAAGAGGTGATGATCGAAAAATATCGTCTCACTTCCGACAATGTAAAAGAACGTTTTGCAGATACAAGAGACACGCTGTGCTATGCTACCAATGATAATCAAACAGCTGTCTCCGGTATGCTTCAGGTGCGCGCTGATATTGCGATTGTTGTTGGTGGATATAATTCTTCAAATACATCCCACCTGGTTGAATTGTGCGAGGAGAGGCTACCAACATTTTTTGTAAACAGTGAAGACAAAATTATTTCCAGGGACACGATAATGCACTACAATTTCCACACGCATCAGGAACTGATCACTAACAATTACCTTCCTGCGCATACGCCTGCAACAGTGCTGATCACAAGCGGAGCATCGTGTCCCGATGCGCTTGTGGAAGGAGTGATAAAAAAACTAGTGAGTTTCTATCCGGCCGCCAAAACTATTGACGACGTGATCGGCGAGTTTAATCAATGAGCAACATCATCCATCAAAATCTCCTGCGCAACAGGCGGCGTATATTCTTTTTTGTATAGCAATTCATAATACTCTTCCGCCATTCGGTTACTGTCAAACTGAATCTGCACATCCCTCATACCATTTTTCATTATCTGCCGCCACGTATTGTGATCTTCGTAGTACAACGGTAAAATTTCCTCATTCAAAATTCTGTAAATCTGCTCCAGGTCGTATTGATCCTGTTCCTGCACAGTCAAATGAAAGTAATCGGCAGGAGGCACTACAAAAGAATTGTTGCCGTGATGCACAAACTCCGGAATCCATCCGTCGTTCGTTGAAAAATTTACCGCTCCGTTCATTGCCGCTGTCATTCCACTTGTGCCCGAAGCTTCGCGAGGTACACGAGGATTATTAAGCCAGCAATCTGCGGCTTGCTTCAAACGTTTGGAAAGTCCCAATTCGTAGCCAATGAGCACAGCCACATTTTTGTACCCCTTGCTCAAGTGCACCAAATGATTGAATTCTGAAATGGCGGGATAATCCAGTGGGTACGGCTTGCCAGCCCAGATTATCTGCACCGGATATTTTGTGCTGTGCACAAGCGCATTAAATCTCTCGGTGTCAGTTGCTATTAGCCCTGCACGTTTGTAGCCTGCAAATCTGCGGGCCCATACAATGGTAAACACATTTGGGTCGAATATTTTTCCCGTTTGATCGGCAACAATATCAAACGCTCTTTTTTTCAAATGCTTCTTACGATCGTCAAAATACCAATCATCGCCTTGCTCCATGGCTCTGTACAATTGCTTATCCGACCAATAGCGCCAGTTTTGCGCATTGGTAATTGAAACGATCGGGCAAACATTTTCATACTTTCCCCACATCTGCCGGGATACTTCACCATGCAGCTGCGACACACCATTGGCAATTCTTGCGAATCTCAAAGCAGCCAGTGAATGATTGAACATGTCATCCGGCATTTCGGTGACCTGTTTTACTTCTTCCACACTTACTCCCGAGAAGTAACTCATTTTCTGACACAAATAAATGTCGTGCTTTTCATTCCCTGCCTCTTCAGGAGTGTGCGTGGTAAATACAAGACGTTTTTTTACCTCCTGAACGTTGTGATTATATTTTTGATACAAATAAAAAGCAGCTGGCAAGGCATGCGCTTCATTCAAATGGTAAACCTCTGGATTGAAGCCGATCTTTTCCACCAATTTTGCGCCACCCACACCCAGCAAAATAAACTGCGCCACTTTTGTTGACACGTTCGCATCATACAATCGGTGTGTGATGGTTTGAGAGATGTAATCGTTTTCAGGAATATCTGTGCTTAATAGAAACAGTGGAGCTGTATTGAAAATGTGCGGCGGCAAATACCAAACTTTCACCGCTACCGGATGTTCATGAATGGTGACTTCGAGAGTGATGCCGGTATCTTCCAGAAAGCTGTAAATTTTTTCCATCCAGGTAACCTGCAGCGTTTGATCCTGATTACGCACCTGATCGTAATAACCATACTTCCAAAGTATACCGATGCCAATAAGATTTTGGCGGAGCTCGTAAGCGCTGCGTAAATGAGAGCCGGAAAGAAATCCTAAACCACCACTGTATATTTTCAACGGCTGGTGAATGGCGAACTCCATTGAGAAATAAGCCACGGGCTTTTTGTAACGTTCTTCAACAGGATACGGATGTTGAAATGATGTAAAATCCATTTAATAATTTTTTCCGAGCAACAAATTAAAGCAATAAATTTTTTGCAGGAGATGATAGGTCGATCACAGCTAAGTTTTAGCTTTTTTCTGCTTAGAAGATGAACCTGTTTTCTTTTTTGTGAAGGTGCCGGAGAATGCACAATCAATACCGCGGTAATTACCACAACCTTGCTGCTCCTTCAGCGAAACTATGTTGCCTGAAAAGCTAACCTGCAAAATGCAGGGATCGCCAGCCTGCCGGTAAACAGCAGTTGTCGAAGACGTGATGATCAGGTCGCCTTTTAATTCGCCTTTGCAGTCGCCATTATCCATGTGAACGAAAAGAATTAGCTGATTTGGATGTCTGCCGTCGCGAATGGACACAATGTTCTTTTTGT
>JAEZJD010000184.1 GCA_023436425.1 Bacteroidota bacterium
TAAGAACTGTGTTGGTTTACGGAAAAAATTTTTCCGGAAGGGAAAACATCGTCACCGCCGTTGCCAACGGATTAAAAAACGAAAAACGGCTGAAAATCTTTGATGATCAAATCAGAACGCCAACTTATGTGGAAGACCTAGCCGACGGAATTTCAAAAATTGTCGAGAAAAAAGCGAGAGGTATTTACCACATCTCCGGAGAAGAAGTATTTACGCCATATCAAATTGCTCTGGCAGTTGCCGATTTCCTTGGTTACGATCACTCGCGCATTGAACGGGTGACGTCAGATACCTTTCAGCCGCACGCGGGTGCGGCAAGGCGTCCGTTGAAGACAGGATTCGATATTTCCAAAGCAAAAAAACTACTGGGATTTCAGCCAATCACTTTTGAAGAAGGACTTAAAAAAACCTTGACTGAAGAACTGCCGAACCCGTGAACTGCTGAAAAATCAACTCATCATCAGCACATTCACACTACGCTGCAGAATATTAAAGGCTATTTCCGCCATCAGGTTTTCTTTGTCAAGCGTGGGATTCACTTCTGTAATTTCGAAACAGCAAACTTTGCGGTTCTGCATAAACTTGCTGATCAAGTCCTCAGCTTCCCGTTCACGCAACCCGTTGTTGACCGGCGTTCCGGTGCCTTTCGTTATCGACGAATCGAGACTATCAACGTCAAATGAAATGTAAATGTCGCTACAGTCGCTGAGGTAACGAATCACTGATCTAACGACGTTCTCAGCACCTTTGCTGCGCACCTCCTTCGTCGTAATCACTTTCATTCCGTATTTACGAATTAGAAACTCTTCTTCTTTTTCATAATCACGCAGCGATATGTAAACTATGTCTTCAGGAAGAACTTTTGGAGCAATTTTGCCGATGTTTTTCAGGTGGTTCCAAAACTTTTCTGTTTCGGCGTCCAGTTCGTGCACTGCACATTCTTTGTTGTCTTCATTTATTGCGGCAGCCAGCGGCATTCCGTGCACGTTGCCTGATGGGGTAGTGTAAGGTGTATGCAAATCGGCATGTGCATCGAGCCAGATGACACCCAGCTTGCTTTTCGGCCTTGCCATTTTAATACCGGCTATAGTGGCTCCCGACGTACTGTGATCGCCACTGAGCACCACCGGGAACACATTGTTCTTCACGCAATCAGACACAGCTTTGCTCACCCTGTCGTACATAGCTGCAATGCCTTTTATTCTTTTCGCATACGGGGATTCTATTGGCTCATAAAGCAGTTTGTTTTCAACAGGAATTTTTTCGCAGGGGAAATGAACGAAAAAGTTGCTCATGAAGTCGAGCGCTGCAATTTTTATCGCATCTATGCCCAGGCTTGCGCCACGGGTTCCCGCCCCTATTTCCGAAGGCACTTCAATAATCTTGATGTTCTTCATATAACAAAGCCTCAGGACGAAATTAGTCCAAGAGCTTTGCAACTCAAAAACACCGGCTATTCATGTGCAGCAAGAACAGGGATGGCACTTTCGTACACCAGCTTGTTTGTGTTTTTACCTCTTATCAGCAATTTGATAAAAGAATGTTTTCTGGGAAATGTGAGCACAAGATCGATGCGGTTGTTGTGTATAAACTGCTGAATTGTTCTATGAAAGTTGAAATTTGTGAGGAAGTAAAATTGCGGCTGATATTCTGCAAACATCTTTTCCAACTTACTTTTTTCGGCAATGTATTCTTCGTTCACTGATATGTAGGCGTCGGCGTTGATGTGCACGATGTGAAGGTGCGGCTTCATTATGTTCAGAATTTTTTTTACCGCGTCTACTGGTATTGACTCTTCCACATTTTTATAGTCCGAAGCAAGAGCGACATTTTTTATTTGCTTGTAAGCGGCATCGTTCGGAATCACCAGCACCGGACAGCTGGCTTTTTCAATCATTCTTACTGCATTGCTGCCCACTAGCACCTGTTCCAGCTTCGTTTTGTTGTCTATGCCCATAACCACCAGCGCCGCTTCAAAGTCTTTGATTTTCTTCTGCAACCCTTCCACCACATCAATCGACTTGTCAGCCACACACTCAATGTGTGCAATGTAATCGTCCAAAAGACGCTTTTTCAGTTCCCGCAGATCATAAGACACCTCGTTTCGCTGATCGGGGTGTTCGTAAGCGTGATAAAGGACGATTGTTGTATTACTTTGATCGTGCAACAATTGAACGGCAAACCTTGCAGCATTCACAGACGCTGGTGAAAAGTCAATAGGAACAATAACGTGCATTACAATCGTTTTTGGTTATGAATATCACTAGTCTTTCAGCTCTACAACTCATGCTCAGAAAATCATCAGCAAACGATTTGCTTGTCCAAATTCGAAGCTGAATAACTCAAGGGTCGATACCTTTCAAAACTCTGAAACAAACCAAACATATTAGCTGATAAAAATCAGTTTTGAAGGCTTTTGTCAGTTACAAAAATTTTTGCATTTGTAAAAACATACGCTGTGTTCTTGTGAAAAAGTTGGGTATAACAAGCAGTCCGTTCTGCCGAAATTGGCTGCTGTCGACAGTTCCAACTGCTATATTTGCTTCGAACTAAAAGCTGAAAGAGTGAGACTAAAATCTTTGGACATAAAGGGCTTTAAAAGCTTTGCTGATAAAACTCACGTCAATTTCGACGAGAATATTACCGGCATTGTGGGTCCAAACGGATGCGGCAAAAGTAATATTGTGGACAGCATTCGCTGGGTAATTGGAGAGCAGAAAATATCGCATCTGCGTTCAGAAAACCTGGAAAGCCTTGTATTCAATGGCTCAAAAACCCGGAGCGCCAGCGGACTTGCAGAAGTAAGCCTCACTTTTGAAAACACCCGGAACCTTCTACCCACTGAATTCAACACGGTTACTATCACGCGCAAATTTTTTAAAAATGGCGAAAGTGAATATCGCCTGAATGATGTTACCTGCCGTTTGAAAGACATCCAAAATCTTTTCCTTGATACCGGCGTGTCCACCGACAGCTACGCCATCATTGAACTCGGCATGGTGGACGATTTGATAAAAGATAAGGACAACAGCCGTAGACGAATGCTGGAACAGGCTGCGGGAATTTCCATCTACAAAACCCGGAAAAAAGAAGCAAAGCAAAAACTGGAGGCCACAGAGCAGGATTTGGCAAGAATAGAAGACCTGCTATTTGAAATTCATAACCAGCTAAAAACGCTCGAAAGCCAATCGAAAAAGGCGCTAAAGTATTTCGAGATCAAATATGAATACCGCGATGTAAGCTTCGAGCTTGCGAAGGCTGCTTTGGAAGGATTTAACCTCACCTTCAAAGACCTGAATGAAAAGCACGAAGCCGAGACTGACAAGCGCATAGCTCTTGAAGCGCAGATTGCAGGCGAAGAAGCTGCGCTGGAGCAGGAGCGGGTAGGCTTTATTGAAAAGGAACAAGAACTGCACCTATTGCAACAGTCCTTTAATGAGCTGGTGCAAAACGTTCGCACGAAAGAAAACGAGAAAAATCTGGCATCGCAACGGTTGGAATACCTGAAAGAAAGAGAAGTAAACCTTACTCAATTTCTGACCAACGCGGAAGGACAAATTTCAGGCATCGAAGAAAGTATTGGCTTCACGCAGCAACAAATAACGGACGAAGAAGTTGTCCTTTTACGACTTACCGCTGAATTGGAGCAACTGCGTTCGCAGGTGGACGAAAAGCGAAAAGTTGTGGACGAAAACCGGTCGGCACTTAACAACTTGCGTTCCTCGCATCAGCAGGTTCAGCGCACTCAATTCGATGCGGAAAAAAAGGTGGCTGTGGCTGACACGTCCATTCAAAATCTTCAGCGAACGATTGCACATCTTGAAGAAGATAAATCCAATAGGCAAAAGCAAATACAGCAGTTAGACGAGGAAAAAACTGCAAAGCAGAGCGACTTGCAAACAAAGCAGCAAGACCTGGAACAACTACAGCAACATCATAATACCACAAAACAGCAAATTCTGCAGACGCAGGGAGTTCTCGAAAATCTTCGCGGTCAGCTTGCAGAAGAAAACCGGAAACTCGATTCAAAAAAGAACCAGCACGACCTTTTAAAGAACCTTATTGATTCAATGGAAGGTTATCCTGAAAGTGTGAAATTTCTTCACAAGAATCAGCATTGGAATCATGATGCGCCGATACTCTCCGACATTGTGTATGTGAAGGAAGAATATCGTGCAGCTTTGGAAAATGTGCTTGAGCCATTTTTGAATTACTATGTTGTAGATAATCTTGAACACGGCTTACAGGCAGTTCATTTATTAAATGAAAATCAAAAAGGGAAAGCCAATTTCTTTTTACTGGATAAAGTCAACAGTTCGGTAGTGTTGGTGCCCGATCACAAGCCGGATGGAACTATTCCTGCACTCGACGTAATTGAAGTGGAAGAGCGCTATCGCAAATTGGCTGAGCAACTTTTAGGAAATGTGTTTATCGCCAGCGACGAAGCAGCTTTGGAAAACAGCAACGGTTTTGTTGTGTTGGAAAAAAATGGCAAGTATGTAAAGAGCAGCTTCACACTCACCGGCGGCAGCGTAGGGCTTTTTGAAGGTAGAAAAATTGGGCGTGCGAAGAACCTTGAAAAACTTCATGACGAAATTGTTGCGCAACAGGCAGTGGTGGACGATTTGGCTGCCCAAATTCAGAAGCGACATAAAGAAGTAATCACTTTTAACGCCGATCTGAAAGAAAACGTAATCCGCGAAACGGAAAGAACAATTCAGCAGTTAAACAATCAATTGTTTGCTATTCAAAACAAAATTGAAAATCTGCATTATTCACAAGAGTCTGCGGACAAAAGAATCGGGGAACTGCAGCAGCAGCTGGAGCAAACGAATGTTTCAGTGGCAGAAGTGCGTAACGAGCTGCTGCAATTAAACAGTCAATTGCTGGACTACACGCAACAGTTGCAGCAGGCAGAAAATAGCTATAAGCAAATCGAAGAAGAATACACGCAAATAAACAGCAGCTATAACGCCCTGAACCTGCAGGTGGCGAAAGAACAAAGCAAGGTAAACTCTTTAAAACAAGAGTTGCAGTTCAAAACAAATCAGCTTACTGATATTAGAAAGCAGGTTGAAAACAACAAGGTGCAACTGCAGGAAACCGGTAAAAGCATTTCTGCATCTCAGCAAACTTTGGCAGAAACGGAAGAAGCGTTGTTGCAATTAATGCGCAACAAGGAAAGTGAGCAGCAAATGCTGAATGAAAAGGACGCCGCGTACTACAACCTGCGCAATCAATTAAGTGCAAAAGAAAGTGAGTTGCGGCTCAAGGTGAAAGAGAAGGAGCAGGTAGAACACCTTTTAACTGAGATAAAAGACAAGTTGAACGATTTGAAGTTGCAGTTAGCAGGAATAAAGGAGCGCCTAAATGTAGAGTTCAAAATAATTCTTGAAGACATTTTAGATGAAGCGAGAAAGTCCGAAACCAGTGTTCAAGAGTTGCATGAGAAGGCAGACAAAATGCGCAAGCGTCTCGAGAACCTTGGCGAAGTGAATCCCACAGCGATTGAAGCATTTGAAGAAATGAAAAAACGCTATGACTTTATCGTGGAGCAGAAGGAAGATTTAGTGAACGCTAAGCAAAGTTTGATGCAAACAATTGCAGAAGTGGAAACTACTGCCAATCAAAAGTTTCTGGAAACATTCAACCAGGTGAGAGAGAATTTTCAAAATGTATTCAAAACATTATTCACTGAAGATGATCAATGCGACCTTATTTTAGAAAACCCGGATAATCTTGCCGAAACCGGAATTGATATTATGGCAAAACCGAAAGGTAAGCGGCCGAGCAGCATCAACCAATTGAGTGGGGGAGAGAGAACACTCACCGCCACGGCTTTGCTATTTGCCATTTATCTTATTAAACCTGCGCCGTTCTGTATTTTGGACGAGGTAGATGCGCCGCTTGACGATGCTAACGTCGGCAAGTTTACAAACATGATCAGGCAGTTCAGCAATAACTCCCAGTTTATAATTGTCACCCACAACAAAGCTACCATGAACGCTGTGGACGTAATTTATGGTGTGACGATGCAGGAGCCTGGCGTGAGCAAACTTGTTCCCGTTGATTTTAGAAACCTGAACTAAGATCGGTTTGATGTTTCGCACGATTCTGTTGCTCACGGCTTCTAATGTCTTCATGACGTTTGCGTGGTACTATCATTTGAAACAGCAAGGTTGGCCATTGTGGAAAGCCATTTTGTTTAGCTGGCTTATCGCACTATTTGAGTATTGCCTTATGGTGCCTGCCAACCGCATAGGTTATCTGAGCGGGTATAGTGGATTTCAGTTAAAAATGGTGCAGGAGGTAATTACACTTGTGATTTTCAGCCTTTTTGCTGTTTTTATATTGAAAGAAGATTTTCAACTTAAGCACTTAATAAGTTTCGGATTTCTCTTGGCAGCGGTTTATTTCATGTTCAAAAAATAGACAAACGGAGAGATTACATCATTCGAGGGTCAGCCGTCCAATTTTACCGTTGTTACCGGCCAAAAAAACCGCGTTGCCATCTTTTGCTTTTCTGCACACGTGAAAGCCTTCTGCGGAAATTAAGGTCCAGCTTTTACCGCCATTGGATGAGAAATCAACACCTTTTGTGCCGCAGGTAATCAGTTTTTTTCTGCTGATGAATTCCACACAACTGCGGTAGCCGTGAGGAGAGATTTGCGGCTTTATCCAACTTTTGCCATTGTTGGTGCTAAAAAAGCAATTAGCAAAAGTGATTGTATCAGCAGCATAATCACCGCCAACAGCTACGATTTTGTTTCTAAACAAACATTGGTGAATCGCAATTGAATTTGTTCCTGAAGATTCGCCATGCATCATCGGTATTGGTTTTTTCTCTGCGCCGGCGATGAGATTAGATGTCTTGCCGCCGGAAGCGTAAACAAACTCTGTTCTATTCCATGCACGGATGTTTGTACCGCTTGCAGCAAAAAATGCCTCGCCAACATCCGCAGCAGGACGCCTCGATGCAGGCAGCTCTCTCCAACTGTCACCACCGTCGTTTGTTGCTGCAATGAAAAATCTTCCGTCGAGGGGATCGCCGATAACCATGCCTTGCCGCTCACTTGAAAATTCCATCGCATCTAAGAACATTCCTTTCGCCCGATTTTCATAGACCACTTTCCAGTTTTTACCACCATCGGTCGTTTTCAGGATGTGTGCAGGCTCACCCACTGCCATGATCACAGCGGTCTTTTCGTCGAACGCTTCAATGTCGCGAAAGTCAGCTTTTTCAAGACCGCTTACCGTCATCCATTTCCATTCCCCGCCGGCATTTATCGAAAGTCCGACTGTTCCGTTGCTGCCGCTTACCCAAATTACATTGTTGTTGACCACACTCAATCCCCGCAAAGAGGTTTTGCTGCCGACCGTAAGAATGGTGATTGCAGGACCTTTTTGCTGAGCCATCGCCACTGATAGTAAAACAATAAAGATGGAAGCCAAAAGTAACTTCTTCATCCGCGGAAGATAGGAAACTCTTGTGTTCGAAGCTGTCAAATGCTTCGTTTGCCACAATCAATGTGGCAACGTTATTGTGCTAAAGAGAGTCAGGGAGCGCATTTGTTTAATGTTTAAACATTGATTATATTTGTGAATCAAAAATGAAGATTATGGCAACGTTATGGAAGATTGATCCCGCACATTCGGAGATCCAGTTTAAAGTAAAACACCTGATGATCACGACAGTGACAGGTTATTTTAAAAAGTTTGACTTAGAGGTAGAAACAGAAACAGACGATTTCAACACATCCTCACGTATTGAATTTACCGCAGATATTGAGTCGCTGGACACTAACCAGGCGCAAAGAGACACGCACCTGAGGTCTGATGACTTTTTCAACGCTGAAAAGTATCCGCAGCTAAATTTTGTTGGTAAAAAATACGAGGCAAATGGCGACGAGGCCGTTTTGCACGGAGATTTGACAATCAGGGACGTGACAAAACCGATCACCTTAAAAGTGGAGTACGGCGGAAATGTGGTCGATCCTTACGGACAAACAAAAGCCGGGTTCACCATTGATGGAAAGATCAGCAGAAAGGAATTCAATTTAAAATGGAATGCTGTAACTGAAGCAGGCCAAGTGGTTGTGAGCGACGAAATCAAAATTCATTGCGAAGTGCAGTTAATCAAGCAGCAAGAACAATCGGCGCAAAAAGCAGCTTAAATTTCCCCTACCCTGTGGTACCTAACAGGGTAGGTGCCCTATGATTTACGTAAACAAGATTTTAACATTGTGAGATAAATAATCTATTATCTTCACCCGCTATGACAGTAGAACAAATCGAGAACTTTCTGGCTAAAGAAACAATACCACAAGGAAAAATAATTCGCTTCGAATTGAAAAAAAGAAACCCTGTTCGTGGAATAATCATCGAAGGTCGTGATTATAATGAATTGAAAGCAAAGAACTTCTGGCGCATAGTTACTCAAACCCGCCTGGCTGATTATCAGAAAACAAAAGACGTAAACCTTGCAAGAATTTTCAGCGGCTCTGATTTTGCAAAGCTTTCTCTGGTGACGAATAAGCCTGAAGAATAGGATATCACCTTAGCTCTTTTTCATGCCTTCTGCTTCGGGCACATTTGTGCCTAATAGGCTTTTTCTGCAATGTCATTCAGGATTTTAATCGCGTGTTCCCGCGAATTTTCAATAAACAACCGATGTGTATTCATCCCACCGCAGATCACACCGGCGAGGTAAATGTTCGGAATGTTTGTCTCGAATGTATCTTCATTATAAACGGGTTTTCGCACCAGGTCATCAGATAGAACAACTCCTAAATTCGCTAAAAAGTTCAGATTTGGCTGATAGCCCGTCATAGCCAAAACCCAATCGTTTGGCAAAGTAAGCCGGCCATCAGGAGTGTTTATCTCTACCTCAGTCTCTCTTATCTCGGCAACGGTGGAATTGAAGTAAGCCTTAATTGATCCCTCCTTAATCCGGTTTTCAATATCGGGTCTCACCCAATATTTCACCCTTTTTCCAATTTCCGGTTCCCTAATCACCATTGTCACCTCAGCGCCTTTCCGCCACGTTTCCAAAGCGGCATCTACTGCTGAATTTTGGGCACCGATAACCATTACTTTTTGAAACGCATAAAAGTGGGGATCATCATAATAATGCTTCACTTTGGGCAAGTGCTCTCCGGGCACGTTCAGCGGATAAGGAATATCGTAAAATCCGGTGCAGATAATTACGAAATGAGCCGAATAAACTTGCTTCGTTGTCACTATTGAAAAAAGTTGCACGTGGATATCAGCAGCCTTGGCTACTTGCCTCTTTACCTCAGTTACTTCTTCAAACAGTTTGATATTTATGCTGTTGTCTTTTGCCACTCGTCGGTAGTATTCTAATGCTTCATTCCTGGTGGGCTTAGGATTGTGTGATACAAATGGAACATTGCCAATCTCCAGCCTTTCAGATGTGGAGGAGAATGTCATGTTTACCGGATAATTATAAATAGAATTTACAAGCGTTCCTTTTTCGAGGACAATGTAGTCTATGTTGCGCTTTTTCGCTTCTAAGGCACAGGCAATTCCAATTGGTCCGCCGCCGATAATTATTAATGAAAAGTGTGTCACAAAAAATCGTTATTCAGAGATCAAATGTAGTTACGCCGGATGAAGGTGTGTCATTGCCTTTATCCTTGCAGGCCTGCCACGCTGCTTCTTCTAACGTATCTTTGCACGGCTATGAACAAAACTGTTTACATCGTTTCAGCTGTGAGAACTCCCATGGGTTCTTTTGGTGGTGTTTTGAAAGATATTCCGGCTACTCAATTGGGCGCTATTGCCATAAAAGCTGCGGTAGAACGGGCAGGTATTAAGCCTGACCACGTTGATGAAGTGTTGATGGGCTGTGTGCTGCAAGCCAATCTTGGTCAGGCTCCCGCACGGCAGGCTGCCAAGGCAGCAGGTTTACCGGACAATGTTGTTGCAACCACCATAAATAAGGTTTGTGCCAGCGGCATGAAAGCTATTGCACAAGGGGCGCAAAGCATTTTACTTGGAGACTCCAATGTAGTAGTGGCGGGCGGAATGGAGAATATGAGCTCCGTTCCTTTTTACGCGGAAAGTTTGCGTTGGGGCAATAAATATGGCAACACGTCTTTAGTTGATGGCTTGTCAAAGGATGGACTGACCGATTGCTACAGCAATTTCGCCATGGGCTGCGCTGCAGATATCTGTGCCGCAGAAAATATGATAACCCGCGAAGAGCAAGATGCCTTTGCCATAGAAAGCTACAAACGCAGTCAGAAAGCATGGGACGAGGGAAAGTTCACCGAGGAAGTTGTGCCGGTGCAAATTCCAACAAAGAAGGGGGAGCCGCTCGTGATCTCAAAAGATGAAGAGCCGTGGAATGTTAAGTTCGACAAAATACCTTCGCTTAAACCTGCATTTGGAAAAGAGGGAACTGTAACTGCTGCAAACGCAAGCACAATGAACGATGGTGCCGCCTCAGTGGTTTTAATGAGCAAAGAAAAAGCTGATGAACTTGGCATAAAACCAATTGCTATTCTTCGCAGCTATGCAGATGCGGAGCAGGAGCCGACTTGGTTCACAACTACTCCAAGTATCGCTGTTCCGAAAGCAATAGAAAAAGCAGGTCTGCAATTGTCAGATGTTGATTACGTTGAGTTGAACGAAGCCTTTAGTGTGGTGGGAATTATAAACACTAAAAAAATGAATCTTGATCCTGCAAAAGTGAATGTCAATGGCGGTGCAGTTTCGCTGGGGCATCCGCTTGGATGCAGTGGCGCCAGGATAATTGTTACTCTGATCAATATTTTGAAACAAAATGGCGGCAAAATCGGGGCGGCCGGCATTTGCAATGGCGGCGGTGGCGCTAGCGCCATGGTCATCGAATCTCTCTAAGTCATCTTTTGTACTTAATCCTCAGCACAATCATAACCACGTTCACTAGCATCGAAAAAATGTTCGTTATGATGATGGGCAGGTCTTTACGCAAAAAGCCATAGACTACCCACAATGCTATTCCGGTGATCAGTGCAATAAGCATTTTAAGAGAAACGTCTTCCGCCTTCTTCTCTTTAATTGTTTTGACAACCTGCGGAACCATAGCCACGCTGGTGAATATACCTGCTGTCAAGCCGAGTACCTGAATCCAGTTCATGCAAGTACTCTGCTAATTACACGCCAAGGTTGGGCATGCGCATGTGAGGGAAAAGTGTGTACTTTGTTTTCAAACGATAGCCATGCGAATAGTTGCAACTTTTGTCATCGCTTTCATTGCGTTCGCATGCAACAGCGATGCTGAACAGAAAACAAACAATGCTGCTGCAAATTCCAGTGGCAGTAAGTGGGATTCAACAAATAGATTCTCTTTCATTAACGAATGCATGAACGGCGATCAGGTGAGAAGTTTGCCGGAAAACAAGGCTTTTGACTATTGTAAGTGCATGTTGGCTAAAGTTGAACAGAGATTTCCTATACCGGATAGCATATTAAACAATCCTATTGCCATTGACTCCACCACGGTACAGCAGTGGGAAGCAGAGTGCTTGAAATGAGCGCTGCTCTTTAGGTTATGTGCGCCTACTCAACTAATTTTGCCCGCCTAGAAAACTGAAAATTTAATAATGAGACAAATTCCTTTTCGTGAAGCACTGCGTGAAGCTATGAGCGAGGAAATGCGGAGGGATGACCGCGTTTTTCTAATGGGAGAAGAAGTGGCGGAGTATAATGGTGCATATAAAGTGAGCCAGGGAATGCTTGCCGAATTTGGACCCAGACGAGTGATAGATACCCCGATTGCCGAACTTGGTTTTACTGCAATTGGTGTGGGCGCTGCGCAAAACGGATTACGTCCCATCGTTGAATTCATGACGTGGAATTTTGCCGTGCTTGCACTGGATCAAATACTGAATACAGCTTCCAAAATGCTGGCAATGAGTGGTGGTCAAATCTCATGTCCAATCGTTTTTCGCGGACCAAATGGGTCGGCAGGGCAGTTGGGTGCACAGCACTCGACGGCCTTTGAAAGTTTGTACGCAAATATTCCGGGACTTAAAGTGGTTTCCGTCAGTAACGGGTACGATGCGAAAGGATTGCTGAAACAAGCGATCCGCTACGAAGAAGATCCGGTAATATTTATGGAAAGTGAAGTGATGTACGGCGACAAGAGCGAAGTGCCGGAAGATGAATACTACATTCCGCTGGGCAAAGCTGATGTGAAGAAGGAAGGAAAGAACGTAACAATTGTTTCGTTCAACAAGATGATGAAAGTGGCTTTGGGTGCAGCTGCTGAATTAGAGAAAGAACAAATAAGCGCAGAAGTAATTGATTTGAGAACCATCCGTCCGCTCGATTGGATGACTGTTTTGGAAAGCGTAAAAAAGACAAACCGGCTTGTGATTGTTGAAGAGCAATGGCCGTTTGCTTCAGTGTCATCGGAGTTGAGCTATCAAATTCAAAAAGAAGGTTTCGATTATTTGGATGCGCCTGTTCGTAGAATTACCGCTGCTGATGCACCACTTCACTACGCACCAAATCTGGTTGCGGCAGCGCTTCCGGACGTTCCAAAAATAGTAAAGCTCGTCAAAGAAGTAATGTATCTGAAAAAGTAACGAACCTGATCGTTCCCCACGGGGAGTTCTATAAGAGTTGTGCATGAGCTGCACAACTTTTTCATTTTCAGGGCTCCACGTGCAAAAAAATATTTTGTAAATAAATTTTGATTTTCAATTTTTAAGTGCATCTTTGTCTCGGTTTTTCATAGGATATTGGATTTTACACGAGGCTGGATTTCTATCCGGCCTTTATTTTTTCTATAACTGTTCGTATTGTCATTCATTAATTCTCTTCTCCTGTAACTCATTCCTTTATTCCTTTACTTTGCGGCTGCTAAATTTTTCCAATGCCTGCACTCTTGATTATTGATGATGAAAAATCTATCCGCAAGACCTTATCGGAAATTCTCTCTTTTGAAGGATATAAAATAGATGAAGCGGCTGACGGAGAAGAAGGTCTGAAAAAGTTTAAGGAAAAAACATATGACGCTGTTCTTTGCGACATCAAGATGCCAAAAATCGACGGCATTGATTTTTTGCAAAAGGCAGTTGAAGTAAATGCTGATGTGCCGGTGATCATGATCTCAGGGCATGGCAATATAGAAACCGCTGTGGAAGCAGTAAAAAAAGGAGCCTACGACTTCATTCAAAAGCCGCCGGACCTCAACAGACTTCTGATTACTATTCGCAACGCGATGGACAGAAACACGCTTGTGAACGAAGCAAAAACTTTAAAGCGCAAGGTGTTTAAGGTGCAGGAGATGGTGGGAAATTCGTCGGAAATAACGAGAATAAAAGAAACCATTGAGAAAGTAGCGCCTACTGAAGCAAGGGTACTCATTACGGGAGAAAACGGGGTGGGAAAGGAGTTGGTTGCCCGATGGCTTCATGAAAAGAGCGGACGTGCTGCTAATCCCCTTGTGGAGGTAAACTGCGCCGCTATCCCAAGCGAACTAATAGAAAGTGAGCTTTTTGGGCACGAGAAAGGATCATTTACATCAGCAATAAAACAACGGATAGGCAAGTTTGAGCAAGCCAACGGTGGTACTTTGTTTCTCGACGAAATTGGCGACATGAGTTTGAATGCGCAGGCGAAAGTTCTCCGCGCATTGCAGGAAGGAAAAATAACACGTGTCGGAGCCGACAAAGACATCAACATCGATGTGCGTGTAATTGCTGCTACCAATAAAGATTTGATCAAAGAAGTTGAAGCGAAAACTTTTCGGTTAGACCTTTATCATCGGCTAAGTGTGATCGTCATTCACGTGCCTTCGCTCAATGATCGTCGTGATGACATTCCACTTCTCGTAGATCAGTTTCTCGAAGACATTTGTACCGATTATGGAATCGCTAAAAAAATGATTTCGGATGACGCTGTAAACTTGTTGCAACAACACAACTGGACCGGCAACATTCGTGAACTCAGAAATGTGGTGGAGCGCCTGGTAATCCTTTCAGGAAAAGGAATTACAAAAGACGATGTGAACAGTTACGTGATGCCAAGATAAATGTGTTGTTGGAGTTCAGAGTCTGATGCACTTTATTGTGTGCTGTTCTCTACACTTTCCGGCTTTCTCTTTTTCGGTTTCTTCAGTCACTTTAGCAAAAAGTTTGCTTTGATTACTAAGAGTAACGTACTTTAAACAATAAATTTGCCCGCGATAAAAATTGCTTAATGCCGCTGTCTCATGTTCTGACTGTTTATTTAATTTCTACGCTTCTCGTTTTTCTTCCATCGTTCGGACTTTCGCCCATGTTTAGAAAAGCAGGTGTTGCTCAGTGGAAAGCATTTATTCCTTTTTATAACACGTGGGTGATGCAGGATTTGGCACAGCGTCCCAAGCATTGGGTTTTTTGGCAGTTCATCCCTGTTGTCGGTTGGTTTATTACACCGGGTATTTTCATTGAATTTGTAAAGCTATTTGGTCGGTTTAGTTTTCTAGACCATACACTTGCTGCGCTGTTTGCACCATTTTATTTTCCATACCTCGGTTACTCAGACAAGGTGAGGTACATTGGACCTGAGGGTGCAAGGCGTTATAAAAAACCGGGGTGGAGAGAGTGGGTTGATGCTGCAATTTTCGCTATTGTAGCAGCAACGCTTATCAGAACATTCATTTTCGAAGCGTATACGATTCCATCTGGTTCCATGGAAAAAACGTTGCTGATTAACGATTTCTTGTTCGTCAGCAAGTTCAGTTACGGACCCCGTATTCCGAATACGCCGTTGTCTATTCCTTTTGTTCACAACTACATTCCCGGTAGCAGCCGCAAATCTTACAGCGAGGCAGTCAAGCTGCCCTACATACGTTGGTTTTCTTCACCTGTGGAGAGAGGAGATGTTGTCGTTTTTAATTTCCCTGCCGGCGACACAGTTATCAATCTTCCCGATTTTCAATCGCAGCAGCCGTACTATGACTTTGCCCGACAAATCGGCGGCGGCGACATTGACAAGGGTAGACAAATGATCTTGTCTAATCCTGAGCTATATCCGTTGGCTATTCATCCCCCTGATAAATCGGATAATTATATCAAGCGATGCGTCGGTGTTTCGGGTGATATGCTGGAAGTAAAAAACAATGTAGTTTATGTAAATGGACGGCTGGAACCGAACCCGCCAAAGTCTCAAATTCACTACACTGTCGTAACAAACGGACAGAGAGTGGATGTGGAAACAATGAGGGAGAAATTTGATGTTGACATTGACAAAGGTGAGCTGCAACAGGGCGTGCAGCCATTTGTTTATTACATGCAGTTAACTGCAGATGCCAAAAAGGAACTTGAGAAACTTGGTTACAATGTTTTTCCGACTCAAAATCTCCCTTCCGGAATGGTGTTCCCGTACGATACAAAGTACAAGTGGACCCGAGATAATTACGGACCAATATGGATTCCGAAAAAAGGAGCAACACTACAGTTGTCAGCGGAAAACTATCCGCTTTACGAAAGAGCTATTCGAGTATACGAGCATAATCAACTTGAGCTGAGGGATGGGAAGATTATTCTAAATGGCAACGAGGCAACGTCATACACGTTCAAAATGAATTATTACTGGATGATGGGTGATAACCGGCAAGGATCGCAAGACTCACGGTTTTGGGGATTTGTGCCCGAAGACAGAGTTGTAGGAAAAGCATGGCTGATCTGGTTCAGCTGGGAAAATGGACCCCGATGGAACCGATTGTTCAGAACAGTAAAATAAATACCTTTAGATGTCCCACTTTTTTGTGGGACATTTTTATCACACAACCATATGAAAGAAAGCAAGTTTGAGTTTAACTATAGAGTTTACGACAGCATAGAAGAATTGCCGGAAAAAGAGAAGCAATTGCTCGCGCAGGCGCGAGACGTGACTGCGAATGCTTATGCGCCGTATTCTAAATTTCAAGTGGGAGCTGCAGCGTCAATGGCGAATGGAGAAATGCTCACAGGAAGCAATCAGGAAAATGCGTCCTTCCCCGTCGGCCTTTGCGCCGAGCGGGTTTTGCTCGGAACAATTGCTTCGATCTTTCCCCGCATACCTGTTGAAGCAATGGCTGTAAGCTACAAAAGTGAGCTGCAAAAAAGCGATCACCCCATTTCTCCTTGTGGGATGTGCAGACAAGCTTTGCAGGAATACGAAAGCAGAACAGGGCAACCAATGAAATTAATTTTGGGTGGGATGGAAGGTCCGGTTTACGTGATAGATAGTGCTACCAAACTCCTTCCACTTGCATTTACAAGCGAAGAGCTGAGATAAATCATGGTTTACAGAGCAGCTTGAAAGAGAATTTGGCTTTCCCGTTCGTTACTGCACAAAATGCTGCTTTCATTTTATTCGAAAAGAAAAACCAATAGCCAAATAACGTTGCATGTCAGCGTTGTTGATTGTAAATCCACTTGAGAAATCAACTTTGGTGTTTTGGGAAGGGTAGAAAGCCACACCAAAATCAAAATAGTGCTCTGATATTTTCTTTACATAGCCGAAAAATTCACCGTAAACATACCATCGGTCACCAAGTTCCCAGCCGGGCGCAATTGTGTAAAGGAAAGCTGTTTCTTCTCCACCTCCACCTTCTACTCCAATATTGTAACCTAACGAAGCATGTTCAGACAAGGAGTTTTGCATCGTCAGCCTTGCAGAATAGTTAACAGGATCTGTTTGATATTTTTTACTTGCTAAAAACGGAAGTCCAACATGCGCAATGATGGAAGTTTGTGGACGCAATCCGCTTTCCGACCAAAGGTTCACTTTGGTACCAATTTCTATCGGCTCCAAAAAACCCTCAATAATGGTGTTTGGTATCATGTGCAAATAATCAGTACCATACACCAGCTCTAACCTTAATTCGAGGTTGTCATTGATGCCGTATCTAAACAGCGAAGTAGGGTGAAGAATACGAAAATTTTTATTGGAGAAATCTTCTTTATTGAATCCTAACTCCGCTTGAAAATACCTTTTTGGAACTGTAAATGCAGACTCTGTTTGATCGGGTCGATCGGTATCTATTTTCTCCTGCGCTATACCGAAACGTGAAATTGTGATACAGACAAGAACGAAACAAAACTTTTTCATCAAACTTCATTTATGCCAAACTGTACTTATTTTTCAAAAAGACCGTAACTCGCTCCAACCCAATTTTTGTGCTTGTTGTATCGCACGCCGATCATTTTCCCTTTGCTTAATCGGGCAAGGTTGTTCGTAGCCACAGGTCTTTCTTTACCCGGCTCCCAAAAATAAAAAAGACGAATTTCCGCTTTGGCACCACCATCAGGTGTTTTAATGGCAGCTGCATAAGGAACTTTTCGCTGAATAATCCAGTTCTCAGGATCTGTAATGCCGTTTATTTCATCCTTAGTTACGTCTATGATCACTCCCTGACCCGCGAAGGAAAATAGTGGCTTCACCACATAATTTTCAATATCGACAGGAATTGTTTTTAATTCACTCAAGAAGTGCGTTTCAGGAACAAAGGCATGATTGATAAATGGCAGTGAAAACTTACTGATGCGATAAAACCAGTTCGGGTGCGGCACCCAGGTTACATTCAGTTGCTGCTGAAATATTTTTCCTTTCTCCTGAATCTCTTTTGATTGCTGAAACAAATCATCAAAGATCACACGATTGTAAATTCTGTCAATCTTCACCTTCCTGCCGTCGTGCTCATAAAACAAGTTCTTTCCGTCCTGGATCACATCGGTGAGGTTTACCACGTTTATCCCCAACAATGTTTTTGTAGCATAGAAATCCACTCTTGTTTTTTGCTCGTGGGGATTGACTTCGAGCAGCACAACATTTTCCGGTTGAGTATCTGCAATTATTATTTTTTTAAGAAGAGAAGTGTATGCCTCATTATTAAAATCGTTCAGGTAACAGCTGAAATTCTCCGGTGTCCAAAAATGTTTTTGATGAATCTCAGGATAATACACGTGCCATGCAAAAAGCGTTGGGAATGCCTGCATTTCGATTAGCTGTGGCTCCAACTCTCCCTCGCCAGTCTGACATACACCGAAATCAAACGCAATGAACTGCGGATGGTCATCTTCGTTGGGTACTTTCAGGTGAGAAGGAATGGCTCTTTCGCTTTGCTTTTTGTATTCGGGTGAGGTGATGACATCAATGATACTTTCACACGCCGAAAACATTTTTTCAGCAAAGCTTGCCGGCACAAACACAGCGGTTTCGCCAATGCGAAAATCAAGCTGACCAGGATACAAGTTTTCCAGTTCATCCAGAAAAGCTTTGTAGGTCTCCTCAGTAAATAAACGATTGTATTTCTCCCGTAATGAATTGATCATCTTGTAAATTGAGCGTTAAAAATCGAATTCTCTCCTCTGCATATTCCAGCGCACTCCGGCATTTATAATGAAAGCATCTTTCCCCGGATTTAAAATGGTTGCATTGTTTTTTCTAAGAACAGCATTTGTTTCTAAAAATAAATTTGGTTTTACCTCATAAGACAAAAGCAATGAACTGTATGCAACTTTTGATCTAATTCCTGCACCTATATCATATCCATATTCGCGCTGACGATATGGAAAAACATTTGGAAGAAAAATATTGCCACCAAAACTTTCACGTGCTGTGTCTTTTCCCTGCACGTAATAAATTGCTTTTGCCGAAATTGTCCATTTGGGTGCCGGTTGATACCTTAATAAACCAATTAGCTCATTAAAATTTGCGCCGAGCGGATGTGCCAGCGGCTGATTATTGTGAGTATAGTTGGACACTGAGTCATTGTGAGAATATGTGAATGGTCGAACGTGGTTCAATTCGACCTGAAGGTCAAGATTAGAAATGTTTAACGCATCGATGTATTTGGCGCCAAGCTGATATCCAAATTTATTTCCCCACCAGCTACTGTTGATTTCTGAAAGCTTTAAATCGTCAAGAAGAAATTGCCCATAGAATTGCAAATGCCTGGCAACGTTTGCTTTCGCATCCAGGCCAGCCAATGTATTATCGGCACTGCCTTGTTGCTGCTCAATCGACTTGTAAAAAATAACCGGATTAAGATATCCAAATTCGAAATGATCTTTTCTGCCGAAAACGATCGTCTCAAAAACTCCGACATTCAACCAATTTGTTAGCGCAAAATCCAAATGATGTGTGGCTGCGTATTTTTTACCGAGAAGCCTATCGGCGCCACGGCTGTCTGCATTCACCAACTCCATGAACAAATTCTGATAATTAAATTTCCAAATGCGGGTATTTAATTTTAGGAACAAGGTGCTGTTTGAAAAATCGCTAAGGAACAGGCTGCGGTAGCCGTTTCCGATAAAGTTTTTGTCATATCCAAAAGCTGCATCAATGTATTTGGTAATGTTGAATGTGACATAACCTCTGGCATCGAAATAGTCGTATCCGTTGCCTTTGAACTCTTTGTAATATCCTTCACCAGGAACCGCTTGCCTTTCGGCTACCCATTGACGTACGTACGCTGGATCCCGCTCCTGATTATCGGTAATGTATGCGGAAAAACCGATTTTGTTGGCAATGCCGCCACGGAGCGTGATACCTCTTGAATTGAAAAAAAGGTGTTCGTTGCTATTGCTTTCTTTTCCAACGGTATATTGAAAAACCGGATTTATTATGAGAGAAAAATCCGGACGCTCAACTTCGAAAAGGTTTGCGGGTGTTTTGTAAAAAGGGCCGATAGATTTTTTACTTAGGAGCGTTGAGTCTTGATCCACAAACTCCAAGTTGCTAAGCTTTGCCGTATATAAATTGTATTTGTCAACTTGGGAAAGTTTTAAATCGGAATCAAGTCTTTGCATTGCCGGCACTACGAGTCGACGGCTGAATGGTTTTGTTTTAGAAAAGTTTAGCACCGAATCCGTCTGTGCTTTTATTTCCAGTCTTTCCAGCAACAAATTTTCTTTTGCACCTTGTGGCAAATAGGTTGTTTGGGAGAAGGAGAGAAACGGAAAAAATATAAAAAAGAATATTTTCATACTCTTCTTCATGGTTCGGGTGTGCTTAAATACCATGCAGCGGTTTTAATAAGATGCAAAAATATCTGATAAGAAATATCAACATTGTAAATGAAGGTACAATTCAAAGCCGCGACGTGCTTATTTCAGGAGAACGGATCGAAAAAATTGGTTCAAGGATTGAATTGTCCGCCACAAATTGTGTGGAGATAAATGGAGAAGGAAAATTTTTGCTTCCAGGCGTTATTGATGATCAGGTGCATTTCCGCGAACCGGGTTTGACTTACAAAGCCTCTATTCACACTGAATCGCGTGCTGCTGTTGCCGGGGGTGTTACGTCCTTTATGGAAATGCCAAATACTGTTCCACCTGCCCTTACGCAGGATTTGCTTGAAGAAAAATATGAAATAGCAGCACAAACATCAGTTGTGAATTATTCCTTTTACATGGGTACGTCCAATACGAATGCTGATGAGGTACTTCGAACAAACGACAAGAAAAATGATGTTTGTGGTGTTAAGATTTTCATGGGATCATCGACCGGCAATTTGTTAGTTGATAACTTTTTGTCTCTTGAAAAAATATTCAGCGAAAGTGAATTGTTGATAGCGACCCACTGTGAGGAGGAAACGATCATCAAGAGAAACTTTACGGAATTAAAGTCCGAAAAGCAGGAGTTAAAGCCATCCGACCATCCATTGATCCGAACTGAAGAAGCTTGTTTCGAGTCTTCTTTCAAAGCCATTCAGCTTGCGAAAAAGCACGGAACCAGACTCCATATTCTGCACATCTCTACTGCAAAAGAGTTGCAATTATTCACGAATATGCTTCCGTTGGCAGATAAAAAAATTACGTCTGAAGTGTGTGTTCACCACTTGCATTTCACCGCCGATGATTACGAGCAATTCGGTAACCTCATTAAATGTAATCCTGCCATTAAATCGAAGGAAAACAAACAGGCCTTATGGGAAGCATAGCTGGACGGTCGCCTCGATGTAATTGCTACGGATCATGCGCCGCATACATGGGATGAAAAACATACTTCGTACGAAAAAGCGCATGCCGGCATTCCACTCGTGCAACATTCGTTATTGCTAATGCTGCATTATTTCAAATCAGGCGTGATTTCATTGGAGAAAATTGTTGAAAAAATGAGTCATGCCGTGGCAGACTGTTTTCAGATAATTGATCGTGGCTACATTCGCGAAGGTTACTTTGCAGATCTTATCATCGTTGATTTACAGAATGCGACTCCGGTTTCGAAAAAAAATATTTTGTACAAATGCGAATGGAGCCCGTTTGAAGGGGAGCGCTTCCCGGCAATGGTGACGCACACTTTCGTAAATGGAAATCTTGTTTATGAAAATGGCAGAGTAAATGAATCTATTAAAGGGAAGCGGCTGTCGTTCAACAGGTGATTGGGGACTTTGTGCGATCTAATTTTCACTTAACGTTCGGTATGCAAATAGATAAGATCACGTTTAGCGATATCTCGATTTTTCATCACGAAGAAGAATTCTCCATCTTTCACAAATTAAACTTTACAAAAACGTTTGGTGGAAAGGAATGGCTCCGGCGTTTTTTCTCAGAACCACACCACGACATCAATAGAGTAATAGGTACGCAAAGCATTATTAAAACGCTTCTTAATCATCTTGACGACTGGCCTTCAGAAATCACGAATGGAACGGTGCTAATGATGGATAAGTTTCTTGATTACAATCTGGATCCGGTGCCTGAAAATGCGAATGTGGTCAATAGTTTTTCTTACAGGATTTTGCATTCGCAGGACTATTCCATGATCAAATATTCAGTAAAGCATTTTGCTGATTTTTACCGCGGGTTGAAGAAACTCTTGCTGCTCTTCAAAGGGGTCGAATTGCCGCCGCACCTCAGTTTCTACCTTGAGCGAATTGTAAAATTGCTGCACGAACTTCCACTTCAGCAACTTTCCAACACTACTGCTGACGAAAAGTTTTCGGCTGAAACCAATTTGTACTACGCATATAATCTACGTGTTCGCTACAAAGCGGCTTCACTGGAGTTGATCGACATCTTCGGCAGAATTGAAGCGTGGTATTCGATGGCTATGGCGGTAAAGACATTTGATCTTCATTTTCCGGAGTTTATCGATCAGGAGGAACCTTATTTTAGCGCTGAAGGATTGTACCATTTGCTGTTGCAAAAGCCAGTTCCTTACGATCTCGCCCTCAAGCCGCAGGAAAACTTTTTATTTCTCACCGGTGCAAACATGGCGGGTAAAAGCACATTGATAAAAGCTGTTGGTTCATCAGTTTTTCTGGCGCATATCGGCATGGGCGTGCCTGCAAACCACATGAAACTGTCGCTGTTTGATGGCCTGCTAACCAACATAAACGTTTCCGACAACATCGCGAAAGGAGAAAGCTACTTTTTCAACGAAGTGCAAAGGATAAAGAATACTATCTATAAAATAAATGACGGCAAAAAATGGCTGGTCTTAATTGACGAACTGTTTAAAGGCACCAATGTGCAGGATGCAATGAAATGCTCGCTGGCAGTGATTAAGGGACTAATAAAAATCAAAAGCTCCGTTTTTATTTTATCAACCCATCTTTACGAAATAGGTGAGGAGTTGAAGAATTATCCAAACATCGCTTTTAAATTTTTTGAAACTACTGTAACTG
>JAEZJD010000209.1 GCA_023436425.1 Bacteroidota bacterium
TTTCAATGCCCTTATCTTCTAATTTCCTGGAAATTTTTTTCTCCCAACGAGGCTTGGTGTAAACAGCGAACCATTTTTTGCCAACATCTGTCATCTTTATAATCTTACACTAATGTTTTGCTCTTTCAAAAATACTTTCAATTCCCTGATGTCTATTTCGTGAAAGTGAAACACACTTGCTGCTAAAGCGGCATCTGCATAAGCATCGGTGACCACCTCGGCGAAATGACTCATTGTTCCTCCCCCACCGGAAGCGATTATCGGCACCGGTAACTTTTGGGACAACAGCTTTGTTATGTCAATTGCAAAACCCGCTTTTGTGCCGTCGTGATTCATCGAGGTAAGCAAAATTTCACCGGCACCTAAGTTTACCGCTTCTTGCGCCCAGTCGAAGCATTTATAATCCGTCTTTGTTCTGCCTCCATTCAGATAGACGTACCATTCGCCGTCTTCTTCCTGCCGTGTGTCAATTGCGAGCACCACGCACTGACTTCCGGCGATTTTAGCAATATCATTTATCAGCTGCGGGTTGTGAAATGCAGCCGTGTTGATAGAAATTTTATCGGCACCTGAATTCAGTAACACATGTACATCTTCAACAGAGCCAATACCTCCGCCGACTGTAAAAGGAATGTTGATGGTGTGAGCGATTCGTGTGACGAGTTCTGAAAGTGTTTTCCTTTTTTCGACAGTTGCGGTAATATCCAGAAACACAAGTTCATCAGCACCTTGCGCTGCATAATTCGCAGCCAGTTCTACAGGGTCACCGGCATCGCGTAAGTTGATGAAGTTTGTTCCTTTAACTGTGCGACCATTCTTAATATCGAGACACGGTATGATGCGTTTTGCAAGCATTTAGATGATGAAGGGTTTAAGATCGTTCAGCGAAATACGTTGCTCATAAATTGCTTTACCAATGATTACTCCGCGGCAGCCGATTTCCTGCAACTCGTAAATATCATTCACGGAAGCAACTCCACCACTGGCAATGAAAGAGAGATTAGGAAACTTTCCAACGATGTTTTTATACAAATCATTTGACGGGCCTTCAAGTGCACCATCCTTGGAAACATCGGTGCAGAATATCTTATCTACTCCATAATCCACATACTTTTGGATAAAAGTGTAAACGTTCAGTTCAGTTTCTTTTGTCCATCCTGCAATCGTGATCATTTCATCCTTCACATCTGCTCCCAACAAAAACTTTTCCACTCCATATTTCGTCAGCCACGCTATAAAGAGCTGTTCATCTGTAACGGCAATACTACCAAGGGTAGCCAGGGCAGCACCCGAGTTAAAAACGATCTGAACATCTTTTTCCGTTTTTATTCCTCCCCCAAAATCTATGATTAATGACGTTCTGCCGGCGACTGCTTCGAGCACTTTCCAATTTTTTACTCTGCCACTTTTTGCGCCGTCAAGATCCACAAGGTGCAAGCGCTGCAGCCCCGCGTCTTCAAACAGCCTCGCAACTTCCAGCGGTTGTTCATTGTAAATCTTCTTTTGTGAAAAATCACCATGCGTGAGGCGCACACATTTACCTTCAATTATATCGATGGCGGGAATTATTTCAATCACAAATCCAAAAAGTTTTTTATTATCTGGTCTCCTACTCCTGCACTTTTTTCCGTGTGGAATTGCACTCCATAAAAGTTTTCTTTTTTGATTGCGGCGGCGTATTGTATTCCATAGTCGCATTTTGCAATCGAGTATTCTGTGTCAGCTACGTAATAGCTGTGTACATTGTACACGAAGCTGCTTTCCAACACGCCGCGAAACAAAGATGACCTTAGGCTGTAGATTGTGTTCCAACCAACCTGCGGAACTTTTAATCGGAGCTGTTTATTGTGCAAGTCGGCCAATGGTTGGAACCTTTTGACTTTCACCGGAATAATGCCGAGACATTTAGTGTCATTCTCTTCTGAATGCGTACACAACAATTGCATGCCCACACAAATGCCAAGTACCGGTTGTTTCAGCAGTGGAATCACTTCATCAAGATGTGCTGCTCTCAAACTTTCCATGGCACTACTGGCTTCTCCCACACCCGGAAAAATTACTTTATCAGCAGACGTTATTTTGTGGGGATCGTCAGTTACTTCTGCTGTGACACCAAGCCGCTCCAGTGCATTGACAACCGACCGAATGTTGCCTGCATTATATTTAATAATTGCGAGATTCATAGTACTTTCAAATTCCCAAGCGGAAGTAGCTCACCTGGTAGAGCGACAGCTTCCCAAGCTGTAGGTAGCGGGTTCGAGTCCCGTCTTCCGCTCCTTTAATTTTTTATAGTCTGCAAAAATTTCTTTGTTGCCAATTCGATATCGTCCGAATTTTTCAGTTGCTGAATATATGCGCTCCCAATAATTGCGCCGTTTGCATATTTCGATGCAGATTGAAACGTTTTTTTGTCTTTAATCCCAAAGCCAACAAGTACAGGATTTTTTAGATTCATCTGTTTTAAACGTTGCAGGTAATTTTCGACACTAGAAAAATCTTTGTCAGAACCGGTTATGGAAGATGACGACACTGCGTAGAGAAATCCTGTGCTCATTGCATCTAACTGCCTGATTCGTTCTTCTGATGTTTCCGGCGTAACTAAAAAAATGAAATCCAATCCATGTTTTAGGACGATGTGCTTGTATTCATTTTCATATTCGTACATCGGTATGTCAGGAATGATTATTCCATCCACGCCGACTGAAGCTGCTTGCGCACAGAACCGCTCGAAGCCGTATTGAATTAATGGATTTAAGTAGCCCATCAAAATCACGGGCAACTGAATAGATGGCCTTAAACCGGCGAGCTGCTGAAACAGTTTTGCAATAGTCATCCCATTTTTTAAAGCCTGTACGCTGCTTGCTTGTATCACCGGTCCATCTGCCAACGGGTCGCTGTAGGGCATGCCCAGTTCGATAATATCTGCACCATTTTCCTGCAATGCTTTCATTACTGACAATGTGCTTTCCAACTGCGGAAAACCAGCCGTGCAGTATACATTCAGAACGTTGTTCCGTTTTTTTTGAAAAAGTTTATCTAATCTGCTCATAAATCAACTTTCTTCCATCACGGTCATGTATGTTGCCAAATCTTTGTCTCCACGACCGCTTAAGCAAACGACGACAACGTCATTGGTCGTTAATCGCAGCTGACTCAATGCAGCAAATGTGTGCCCAGTCTCTAAAGCGGGAATGATACCCTCTGACTTTGCTACATTGAAGGAAGCTGTTAGTGCCTCCGCATCTGTTGCACACAAAAACTTTCCCCGCCCGCTGGCGAACAAATGCGCATGCAACGGACCTATACCGGGATAATCCAAACCTGCGGAAATACTGTGCGGCTCCACCACCTGCCCATCTTCTGTTTGCATTACCAGGCTTTTGCTCCCGTGCAAAATACCGTCTGTACCCAACTGCGTTGTTGCGGCACTCCGTCCACTAGTTACACCCTCACCCGCGGCTTCAACGGCAATTAGCTGCACATCCGGTTCATCTAAAAAACTATAAAACGCACCTGCTGCATTACTCCCACCACCTACACAGGCAACGACGTAAGACGGTAATTCACTTCCGGTCTTTTCCTTTAATTGCCAGCGAACTTCTTTGCTGATAACGCTTTGAAATCTCGCAACCATATCCGGATACGGATGCGGCCCAACAACGCTTCCAATGAT